>JAGRJP010000271.1:550-1958 GCA_020442665.1 Lysobacterales bacterium | reverse complement strand
AGAGTAGGGCGTTCCGGTCACAGCTTGGATAAAACACCAAAAGGCTTTTTGTTTGCCAATACAATTGACGATTTGGTGGAATTAACTGCACTCAAACACGCCATTCAAAAACGTATTCTCGATACAACATTATTTCCGCAACAACCGTTGGATGTTTTAGCTCAGCAGATTGTTGCGGAAGTTTCACAGAAAGACTGGATTCGCAAACATTTATTTCACTTATTGACGGATAATCTGACTTATCAAAATTTATCTGAAGAAACTTTCAATCAAGTGATTCAAATGTTATCCGAAGGCTATGGGGGCAATCGCCTGCGTCATTCGGCAATGTTGTTTCATGATAAAACCACCGATGAATTAAGACCTCGGAAATCGGCTCGTTTGACGGCTGTCACGAATGGTGGAACGATTCCTGACCAATTTGACTATGATGTGTTTTTATTGCCCGAAGATATTCAAATTGGTAGCTTGAATGAAGATTTTTCGTTTGAAAGTTTACCCGGCGATATTTTTATTCTGGGGAATCATTCCTATCGAATTCTAAAAATAGAAAACGGTAGAGTTTTTGTCGAAGATGCTCACGGGTTGCCACCGAATATTCCATTCTGGTTTGGTGTGCAAATGTGGCGTTCCGATGAGTTGAGCCAATCGGTTTCTGAAGTGATGCATCAAATTTCATCAGATTCAATTGATGCTGAAGAGGTTTCTGAAAAGTATCAAATTCCATTATTGGCGGCTTCGCAGTTGAAAGACTATTTTACAAAAACCGAAAAAGTCCTGAGCGTAGTCCCAACCCGGCAACATATTGTTGTTGAACGATTTTTTGATGAAAATAACGACATGCATCTGGTGATTCATTCGATTTTTGGTTCAAGAATTAACCGCGCCTGGGGTTTGGCTTTACGAAAGAGGTTTTGTCGTCAGTTTAATTTTGAACTTCAAGCCGCTGCCGATGAAAACACTTTGATATTGTCACTCAGCGAAAGTCACAGTTTTGAATTGAATACCATCATCAATTATCTGAATCCTGAAACAGTAGAAAATATTTTGATTCAAGCATTGCTGGATCGACCGATGTTTGAAACGCAATGGCGTTGGAATGCGACCATCGCTTTGGCAATTCTTCGGCGAAATGGCGGTAAGAAAGTTCCGGCACAATTACAGCGAAATAGGGCAGAGGATTTGATTGCGCAACTTTTTCCGGATCAAATTGCTTGTCTGGAAAATATTCAGGGAGATCGTGAAATTCCTGAACATCCACTAGTGCAACAAACCATTCATGATTGTATTCGTGTTTTGATGGATATTGATGGTTTAGCTGAAATTCTGACAAAAATTCGTAATAGGGAAATAGAGGTTTCGTTCGTTGACAGTAACACTCCGTCACCGACATCTCTGGCAATCATCA
>JAGRJP010000271.1:0-526 GCA_020442665.1 Lysobacterales bacterium | reverse complement strand
TTCTGGATGATGCTCCGGCGGAAGAAAGACGCACCAATGCGATTAAAACCAAAGATTTATCTGATGTTCTCGAGTCATTCCCAAGCCAGGAACTCAATCCAAAAATTATTGAGTCTGTAAACAGCACAGTTATACCTTTTATGCGAAATGCGGATGAACTTCATGAAGCCATTCATTTTGCAGGTATCATGTACGAGCACGAAATGCCAGAAGCGGTGGAATATTTACCGGAATTGCAAAAACAGGGAAAAATTGTCAGGCATGAAGATTCTCAAATTTGGTTTAGTACTGAATACCGGGAACTTGTAGAATCTGTTTATAAAAATACAACTGATGATTACATTGCTAATCTGGCAAAACTGTTGTTTATGAAAATGGAGTCGATTGGGTATGTTGATTTTGAAAAACTCCGACAATTGATGAAAGTTTCTGCAAGTAGTTTGCAACAAGCATTAACCCAGTTGGAAATTGATGGCAGAGTGTTTAAAGTTGGCGAAAATGATTGGTGCGAACGCCACATTCTGGC
>JAGRJP010000270.1 GCA_020442665.1 Lysobacterales bacterium | reverse complement strand
TTGTCCATCAAGCAAACGCAATTCAAAAGGATGGGTCAATCCCGATAAAGAACCAAAAACCACATAAGTGATGCCCGCTTCGGCTTTACCCTCCGGGCTGGCTTTAGGTGCTCCAATGATGATGTCATCAATGCCATCGGCATTGACATCACCGGCTTCGCTTACAGCAAAACCTGACCAGTTATTAAATGCTCTGCCGTTCAGGGAAAAACCAATCGTCCCATCTAAAGTGGATAAATTATATGGATTGGGCAAACCAGTATCCCTACCATAGACCAAATATGTTCTTCCAGCTTGGCTGTTTTCATTGAATTCGGCACCATAAGCACCTATGATCAAATCACCAATGCCATCACCATTAAAATCACCTGCTGAACTGACTGCATGACCAGAGAATTCCATGGCCATTATACCATTGAGAGAAATACCGTTGAGGGCATTGATAGTTGATAAATTGAAGGGCGTGGTAAAACCCAAAGAATCTCCGAAAACCACATAGCTGCGTCCTTGTCCATTATTCCCTGCTTGACTTGCACCAATGAGCACATCATCAATGCCATCCGCATTAATGTCACCGGCAGCACTGACAGAAACACCAGTCTCATCTGACATGGAAACACCATTAATTTGAAAGCCGTTAGAACCATTCAGGTTTGCTAATTTTAATGGATTGGGAAACGGTGTGTCAGAACCAAATACAACATAGCTGCTACCGGCATTGGCATTGCCGTTGGGGCTGGCATTATGTGCACCAATGATAACGTCATCAATACCATCTGCATTGATGTCACCGGCAGCACTGACGGAATAACCAGATTGGTCAAAGGCTGCAATGCCATCTATTTGCAAGCCATTCAAACCATTAATATTTGATAAATTGAATGGATGAGCC
Organism: Lysobacterales bacterium; assembly: GCA_020442665.1. GTDB lineage: Bacteria > Pseudomonadota > Gammaproteobacteria > Xanthomonadales > Marinicellaceae > NORP309. Next base: position 7,367 of record JAGRJP010000270.1, on the reverse strand, counting down.
AAACCAGAAACAGAACCAAAAATGATATAGCTTTTACCCGCTTGATCAGTACTATCTGGATCAGCACCCAAAGCACCGATGATGATGTCATCGATTCCGTCATCGTTGATATCGCCAGCATTACTGACTGAATATCCTGAATAATCTGAAAGTGATTCTCCATGAATTGCATATCCGTTTTGACCGTTTAACTTACCCAATTCGAATGTACTTCTAAATTGTGCAATGGCCGAAGTTTGAGCTAAACACAAAGCCAAAATTATTGCTGTTGTGATTTCAGGCTTTCGAAACATATAGAACCAATCGTTTAACTTTAATCAAAAGAATTTTTAAATATAGTATCATCACCATACACCACATAACTGCTTCCGGAGTTTTGATTGCCATTCGAATCGGCACGCCAAGCACCAATTATTATATCATCTACGCCATCATCATTGACATCACCGGCACTACTGACAGCATAACCGGAAAAATCACTCTCGTTGATACCATTGATGCTGAAACCATTGCTACCATCCAGGCTAGCTAGGTTAAATGGATTAGGCATCAACGATTAAGAACCATAAACAACATAACTGCTACCGGCATCATTAATAGCATTTGGGCTGGCACTCCAAGCACCCAAAATCAGGTCATCGATACCATCTCCGTTCACATCACCAGCTTTATTGACAGATCTTCCAAGCTGATCTGAGTTTTCAATCCCTACAAGTGTAAAGCCATTCAGGGCATCAATGGAAGATAGCTCAAAAGGATGTGGAAATCCAAGATCAGTACCGTAAATGACATAAGCGACTCCGGTACGGTTATCACCGCCAGCGGAAACGCCAACAATTAAATCATCGATGCCATCACCATTGACGTCCCCCGCAGCACTCACCGAGTCACCGGTACGATCAGAAATATTGATTCCAAGGATAGCAAATCCATTTTGCCCATTGAGTGTACTCATATTAAAAGGATTGGCCAAACCCATGTCAGAACCAAATACCACGTAAGCACTACCAACCCAATGATCGCCATTGAGTTCAACTTCGGGTGCACCCACAATCACATCATCAATTCCGTCACCATTGACATCACCGGCTGAACTGACCGAAAAACCCAATTTATCGCCTGCTGAGATTCCATTGATGGTGATTCCATTAAGTGCATTTATGCTTGAAAGCTCAAAAGGATTAGGAAAACCCATATCCGTTCCAAAGATTACATGGCTGCTACCCGCATACTGATTGCCATTCGGACTGGCATTATAAGCTCCAATAATAATATCATCAAAACCATCGCCATTGATATCCCCGGCAGCACTGACTACTCTTCCTGCCCTGTCATTCGAGTTTGCTTGCAGAATGAGAAAACCATTTTCTCCATTTATGGTTGTTGAGGAAAAAGGGTTGGGGAACTGTGAATCCGAGCCAAATACCACATAACTCTTCCCGGCAATGGAAGTACCGACGATTAAATCATCCAGACCATCACCATTGACATCCCCGGCTGCGCTTACAGATATACCTACAGCTTCACTTTGTGCAGAACCGTTTAAGGAAAAGCCATTGAGGGAATTAATATCTGACAAATTAAAGGGATTCGGAAATCCGTCACCGGAGCCAAAAACAACATAGGCTGACCCGGCTTCGAACATACCATCTACAGTGGCTCTGCTTGCGCCGATAATGAAATCATCAAAGCCATCTCCATTAATATCACCAGCAGAACTAACAGATATACCTGAATAATTATTTGCATCAACTCCATTCAACACAAAACCGTTTTGACCATTGATATCGGAAAGTTCCAATGTGGCATCAAATTGAGCATAAGCTGGAATTTGTATCAAACCTAATGCTAATGAGATGGCGGTTACCATCGGTTTTTTACACATCTGTCCCCCTATTTTATGTACGATTCTGATTCAATAACTATAACAATCTCCAATTAAAAATTAAATCAAAACCGTTTTGTTAACGGTTTTTAAATAGAAATTCTTCAAAATAAATAATTTAACTAAGTCTTCTTTGTTTTAAGCAAATTGTTATTGATTACGATAGTTAAATGGCTCGTTTTATGCTTTTTGAGTCATAATTCCGGCATCAGTCGCTATCAATGTTGAGAATGCTTTTTGATGAGCAAAAATTCCATTACAAACCACTCCTGCAATGGAGTTAATTTTGTCTTCGAGTTCCAGTGGATTGATGATGTGTAAGTTATGAACATCGATGATAATGTTTCCATTGTCTGTTGTAAAACCTTCTCTAAGCTGAGGTTGTCCTCCAAGTTTGGCAATGGTTCTCCCAACATGAGATTGAGCCATTGGAATGACCTCAATGGGAAGCGGAAATTTTCCTAAAACTTTGACCATTTTGCTTTCATCGACGATGCAAATAAACTTGTCACTGGCGGCTGCAATAATTTTTTCACGAGTGAGAGCACCACCACCGCCTTTGATTAAACGATTGTGCGAATCACATTCATCGGCACCATCAATGTAGAGTGATAACGGTCCTGTTTGATTGAGCTCTCTGACATGAAAGCCATGTTCTTTTAAACGACGGGTGGTTTCTTCCGAACTGGAAACACAGGCTTCAATTCGGTTTCTGACTTTGGGTAAAACATCAATAAGGCAATTCACGGTTGAACCGGTCCCAATTCCAACAACCATGTCGTAATCATCAAAATATTCGAGTGCTGCCAAAGCAACTTGTTGTTTCAGTTCTTGTTGTTTATTCATGTTTTATCTCAATTGTTTCGTTGTTAGTAAAAATAATATCCATCGGAACATCCCAGCTGTCAGATTCAAGAGTAGGGCACTGCTGAAAATTATATGCGGCTCCGGCTAATTTTGTTTTTTGTTTATTATTCGAGTTAGAAAAATACCGATCATAAAAACCACCACCATAACCCAGTCTTGAACCATTTCTATGATATCCAACTAATGGCATTAGGCAAAGGTCAATTTGCGATGAAATAACTGTTTGGCTGTTTTCCGGTTGTGGAATTCCATATTTATTGTTTACTAATTCCGAATCCAATGTGTAAACCCGAAACTCCATGTCGGAGTTATTCAGCACATACGGTAATAAGAAAGTTTTGGGATTTCCTTTCATGTTAACTAGACTTAGCAAGTCCACTTCATTATTAATTGGATAATAAAATGCAATCGTTTGGCTTTGGATAAATACCGGATGTGACAAAATTTGTTGGCAAACTGAGAAACTGAGTGAGTGTACTTGTTCCGGTTTGAGTTCTTTGCGTTGTTGAATGAGCTTGCGTCTGAGGTTTGATTTGATGGCTTGGAATCCTCTCAAGTTTCAAGTGATGCGATGTAAACCACACATGCCGTTGTGCTTGAGGCGACCTTGGAACCTGAGGTTCAAGGCGGCTGACTCTCAATTCTTTAGGCTTTCTGTTACACGACAGACATGCTCACAGAAATTGATTGTGTCATCCAAAAAGGATCAATTACGGACCAAGGGATATGCTGAAACACTATCGCACATGGTAGTTCACACCTTGAACTCCATTATAAAACTTTTAATGGATTGCCACAAGGGTTTAAAGAGATTCGATATTTTTTTTGAGTTCGTTGTTTAATGAACTGATTCTGTCTTGAGCTTGTTTGAGTTGCAAAGTATCGTGGCTGATATTCAAAGCCGCCATAATTGCTATTTTATCAATTGATAAGCCGGAATTGCTGTTTTTAATGGTGCGCATGGTATTATCCAAATAATCAGCAGCGGCAATTAATGATGGTCTTTCTTCATCAGTTGCTGCGAATTGGTACTCTTTGTCAAGGATTCTGACTGTGACTTTATGCTGGCTCATGCGGATTTTTGTTCGAGTGCTTTAAGGCGTGAAATCATGGATTCCAGTCGGGAACGAGCTTGATCGTTCTTTTGTAACAAGAGGGCTTTTTCGTGAGTTAAAGATTCCATCTTAGTTTTTAAGGCTTTATTTTCAATCTCATAGCGATTTATCAATTCAAGTGCTGTTTGAATTGATTGCTCCAGAGATAAAACCTCTTCAAGAAATGCATTTTTACTCTTGTCCATAAGCTAAATAATAAATGGCAAAATCCAAAAGGTCAACTAACTTATTATATTTTCCTTTCAAGATTATGAAAAATCAGGGAAAATATGCACTTTATCACATTAACAGGATTATGATACCTTATAAACCATTTGCAAATCATTTAACAGAAAATAAAGTTATCGCTACACCGGCTGAGTTACATGGCCATGTTTGTGGAATGCTGACAGTTAATTTCGAGTTAAAGGCGAATGAATGGATTGAGATTATTCTCGAAGATTATTGTTTTGATTCAGTTGATAAAAATAACCTGTCAACAGTTTTAGAATCGCTATTTGAATTTGCAAAAGAAAAGCTGAATTCTGAAAATTTTTCATTCAATTTATTATTACCTTCAGACGAAGATGAATTGTCATCACGTTTGGATGCATTATCCAGTTGGTGTTCCAATTTTTTAAGTGGTATGGCTTACGCCGGTTTTAAGTCTTTGGGTCAATTATCTGAAGAGGCAAACGAGTTCATCCAAGATTTGGAAAAAATATCAAAAGTGGAAACTAATTATGACGGTTCACAAGGCGAAGAGGCGGATTATTATGAATTGGTTGAATACGTTAGAGCCGGTACAATGATTGTTTATGGAGAATTTGCCTCACAAAATAAACTAAAATCAACAGACTCTTCATGTCAGAAAGTCAATTAATTCAATCGATAAAGATTTAATCAAGTTCTCTGTGCTGGATGAGAATGTTTTTTCGAGATAAACTCAATTCACGATAGATTTTTTCCACTAAATAAACAGAACGGTGCTTGCCTCCGGTGCATCCGATAGCAATAGTTAAATAACTTCTGTCGTGTTCATCAAATTTAGGAAGCCACTTCTTAATCAAATTGAAAATATCGTTAAAGTAGTCAGCAACAATTTCTTTGCTATCCAAATATTCAATGATTGGCTTGTCTTTACCACAAAATTCGCGTAATGATTTTTCCCAAAATGGATTTGGCAAGCATCTGGCATCAAACACAAAATCAGCATCAAATGGAACCCCCCGTTTGAATGCAAATGATTGAAGTAAAACAGAAAGCCCACTTTCGGTATTAGTGCTTACTTGCTTCCAGATTTTGTCACGAAGCTGAGGAGCTGTGGTTTTACTGGTATCAATTAATAAATCTGACATTATTGCCAAAGATTCCAGTAATTCTCTTTCGGCTCTGATTGCCTGAGATAATGAAAAATTGTGTTCGCTGTTTGATAAAGGATGAGAACGCCGGGTTTCAGAATAGCGTTTTAGCAGAGTTTTATCATCAGAACTGAGAAAAAATAGTCTGATTGAAATAATTTTGCGATATTTTTCTTTAAGTTTTTCAATGATTGCAGGAAATTTCTTCAGTGCCGTTTCCGTGCTTCTGATATCAATGCCAATAGCAACCCGAGAATAATCTATGTGCTCCTGACTTATATGCTCGACAAAATGCTCGAACATTTCTACCGGTAGATTATCGACACAATAAAAGTCCAAATCCTCGAGTGTTCTAAGAGCTATGGTTTTGCCCGAACCGGACATTCCTGAAATAATGAGTAATTCTTGCATTTATGTGTGTTCGTTAAAAATGATTTCCCGGATTTCATTCGCTGACTGAGCATTAATAATCGCTCGGTATAGTCGGTACTTTTTAAAAAAAGTACCAATATTTCTGAGTAATTCCAAATGAAATTCATTGGTTTCTTTTGGAAAAATGACACAGACCACCAATTGAATCAATGTTTCATCAACGCTTTCATAATTTGACGGAGTGTTTAATACAAATATTCTGACTCGTACTTCACGGTTTTTTAAGCATTTGCCATGGGGAATGGCAACTCCGTTCCCTAGTGAGGTAACACCTATTTTTTCTCTTTGAACTAATGCCTCATAAATCTCTTGAGTCTCTTTTGCATTTTCTCCGGCTTTGATCGCGAGCTGCTCAAAGAGGTGTTTTTTGCTTCGAAAAGGAAAATTGAGTTCAATATTTTGAGTTTCTATGTAGTCAATCAGCTTCATATAATTTATTCAAAATCAGTTGTTGAATTTTAGCATGAAACTCTAACAGTTAATGGAAAATTTTGTTACTTTGAAGGATAGAAACCCTTAGAGAATCTTGTATTTCTCTAAGGGTTTGTGTGAAGAATCAAACTTCTTGATATTTTAAAGGCTCACTACGGTGGCGGGTGCTGGTTAGTTTATCCTTGTGTCTTCTGATTTGTTTATCAAGTTTGTCAATCAGAAGGTCAATGGCTGCGTATAAATCCTCCTCTGTGGACTCTGCAAAAATTGTTTTGCCGTTAATGTGCATTGTGGCTTCAGCTTTATGCTCAAGTTTTTCAACACTTAATATTGCATGGACTTTAATGACCTGATCAAAGTGACGCTTTATTCTTTCGAACTTATTGGTTAAATAATCTCTCATTGAAGTTGTAACGTCGATTTGATGACCGGTGATGTCTATATGCATAGCATTCTCCTTCTAGATTTTATTAAAAAAAGGGCGTACATTTGAAAAGGCTTTAAATGATTTGCCCGTTGGATTTGAACTATGGTTTGTTTGATATTAAACCATATCTCATATAGGAAATCTGGATACGAATATTGGAAATTCAAGAGTTTAACTTTCCAAATTGTGTAAATTTTTCATAAGTTCAAGATACACAATTTTTTTATAAAAAGCAAGTTTTACATTCTAAAGTTTTCACCCAGATAGACGTTTCTCACATCTTCGTTACTGATGATTTGTTCCGGCATTCCTTCGGCAAGTATCACACCATCATTCAGGATATAGGCGCGGTCACAGATTCCCAGGGTTTCTCGAACATTATGATCGGTTACCAGAACTCCAAGACCTCTGTTTTTTAAGTGTGTGACAATTTTTTGTATGTCAATCACTGATATTGGATCAACTCCGGCAAATGGCTCATCGAGAAGAATATATTTCAAATCCAGTGCTAATGCCCTGGCAATTTCAACTCTTCTTCGCTCACCCCCGGAAAGGCTAATTCCAAGCTGATCATGAACGTGGTCAATGTTAAGCTCTTCCATGAGTGAATCAGCGTGGGTGTTTCTTTGTTGTTTGTTTAAATCTTTGCGGAGTTCAAGAACAGCCAGAATGTTTTGTCGAACAGTTAATTTGCGAAAGACAGATGCCTCTTGCGGCAAATAACCCAACCCTAATCCGGCACGAAGATGGATTCCATAGTCGGTGGCATTGACATTGTCTATGAGAATTTCTCCGGAGTCTGAATGAACCAGTCCGACAATCATATAAAAGCATGTTGTTTTTCCGGCACCATTTGGACCTAGTAAACC
>JAGRJP010000026.1 GCA_020442665.1 Lysobacterales bacterium | reverse complement strand
AATCATTACCATCAACCTGAATACTTGGTAATCCGCCGGCAATTCCTTTTTGCGCCAATGTCTGACCACTACTTTGTTTCTTTCTGGGAACAGAAATTGCCCAGCCATTATTCACAATCACTAAAACCATTGGCAGTTTGAATGCACTGGCAGCATTAATTGATTCTAAAAAATCACCTTTAGAGCTTCCGCCATCACCAATCACCGTCACAGCACATCGTGGTTCTTTGCGAAGTTTGAATGCTAATGCAGCACCTGCTGCGTGCATGTTTTGAGTCGCAATTGGCACACACCAAGGAAAATCATGAGCCGGACCGGAAAAATTACTGCCTTGCTCATCTCCGCCCCAATAAAGCAAAACTTCTGACATTTTGACGCCACGATAAAATTGCGCGCCGTATTCTCGATACATAGGTGCAAAAACATCTTCGTATTTCATCGCAGCACCGATTGCCACATGAATCGCCTCATGCCCCAAGCTGGATGCATAAGTTCCCAGTTTTCCGGTTCTTTGCAGTGAAATGGCTTTGGCATCGAAAATTCTTGTCATTACCATTAGTTTATAAAGTGATTTGATTTTGTCGAAATCAGTAGCCAGGTCGGTTTTATTTATTCCGACCAGCTCACCGCTCGGCGACAAATGCTGGACATAATCCACACTAAAAGATGCAACTTTTGTCACGGTTATTTTCTCCGGTTGATGATTGATAGAGAAGAAATTATCAATCCAGTGTTATTGTATATTTTGGTGCGGTATTATAAGCTAAAATCCATAGAAAAGCAGGGAAAAGTTGTTGTCAGCAAGGAAAGTGTTTTAAAAATAGATGAATAGGAAATATTAAACTTTTACTGAAATGACGGCAATCAAAGGGCTCAGAGTCACTGATTTGAAAAACCGAAAGAAAAAACTAGCTAATTGTGTTGCAAATTACCCAGTTAGCTCTAAATTATTGTTCTTAACAAGCGTGTGTCCAGTATTATTCTTGCTGGTAATTTAGAGATAGTAAAGAAAGCATTAAGGTGAAAACATGAGACAGTTTAATTTAATATTGTTAATTTTAATTTTTTCGAGTTGTTCTTCTAATAGTAAAAATTTAGAAGGTGATATTAATAAAAATACAAAAGACTCTGTTAAGGTTAATTATGGATTAGCAATTGTTAGTTATTTAGAGTACATGAATACAAATAAAATCTTTTGCTCCAATGTTGATTTTAATGTGAAAAGCAAATTTAAAGTTGAAAAACTTTTAAAAGGTAATTTACATGTTTTAGAAAATGAAATAATAAACTTGTATAGTTGTGAGCATTGGTATGAAAATCCTTACGAGGAATCCAAAGGTTATATAAGTCTCGGAGATGATTATGATTATAAATGGTTAGTTTTATTTGAGGAAAAAAAATTTGGATATCATATTATATCGAGGGAGAGGGTTTTTAAATTAAAGAATAATAAGCTAGGGAGTTGTCCGAAATCTAAGTTGATTAAAGAATTATTGAATAAAAATAATGAGCCCTTAGGTGAGAATGTTGGTATTCCGATATCAATAGATGAGGTTCTTGATCTTGATTTTTATCTAAGTTCTGAATGTGAAACAGTTGAGAATGGCTATATTTATTTGAATAAAGGTATTAGGTTGTAGCGTTAAGGTCAAAAAGGACACACATCTTTTCACATTTTCAGAAACATCCTACATCAACCAGAACACCATCTCTACAAAAATTTTTTGTTTTAACTCTCCAAAATCATTCTTTTTCAAGAATTTGTGATTCGATGCTTGTCCCATATAATCATTGCAAATTAGCCAGTTAACTCTAAATTATTGTTCTTAACAAACGTGTGTCCAGTATTATTCTCATGTCTCTATTATTTAACCTGATTAGTCATGATTAGTCATTTCAGTATTATTTCGCGTCTAATTTAATATACGGATGAATTGTTATATTCAGGTTTTTTTGATTTCCTAACTTTTCATCAATATAATCTTTTACAATAATCATTAATTTTTCGTTGTTACATGTTGGTGCATTATTGTCAATAAATCGTATACCTATCTCAGAAATCTCGTAGATTTCATACAAATTTTTTTGCTTTAAGTTCATATTAGTGACTCTTGCTCTTGCATTGCAAATTTGCGTTATATGCTTCTCAAGCTTTGCTTTAAATTCATTTGGCTTTTCAACGTATTTGTCAAATTCATTTTCGCTACAGCTTGTAGATAATATTATCAACAGGAGTATTAAAAAAAATTTCATATAAATTTTCCTCTTATTAATATCAATAACACCCATTAAACTTTTTCCTGCACAAGTAAAACCAAGCAAGTAAAACCAAGGACATTCGCTTTTTGAATTATCCCCAAAAAATACACAAAATTTAATAAAAATTACTAGCAAACCGAGAGGCATTCATATATGACCCCATTGATTGCCGTTTTTCGCTAATCAAAATAACCATCTTTCACATAAGTAGTTGGATAAAACAATATTTTCTCACCTTCATATATAGGATCTTCTTCACAGTCATACAAACCCATTGTCATAAACACAAGGTTTTTATCTTGATCAAAAATAAGTTCACTTTTCTTTAAACAGCTAGTATTTAATATCGGAGTTCGTAAATAAGTCTCAATTACATACATTTTTCTTTTCTTCTTTGAAAAATTTGAATCGTATATATTACTAACTGTAATATCAAAGTCTTTAAATTTGTATTGTTTGTTAATTTCTAATACCTTTGGGAAAGGAATTAATAAGTGAAATTCAGGTGAATAGTAACAAATATCGAACTCAAGGTTATTACAAGGAATTATGTTTGAACCTATATGCCCTTTATATACTTCTAGTTCTTCGTAATCAAATATAAAATCCACATTACCAATTGTTGATGTGTACATATCTTTACAATAAATGTTAAAGCAAACTATTAAAAGCATTAACATTGCATATTTAATATTTAGGGTTTTGTTCATATTAAAACCAAGTACATTCACTTTTTCAATTTTCACTTTATCAGAATTATCCAAAATCAACCAAAGCATTTTCCCAACATAAATCTTTAAGCTTTTTTTCTTAAATTGTTCTTTTCAAGAATCTGTATAACAGAAATATACAGATTCAACAACTCTAAATTTGATCTGAGGTGATACGGGGTTTATATTCCAGATTAAGGAGTTTTCTGATGTTATAAATCGGCACGCCTTGGGTGTAACGCAGATGAAAATACTTGTTAAATTCATCTTCGGATTCGACGATAGAACATTTATATTTTTTGGCAAATTCTTCTCTTTTTGTGCTTGTCCATAAAGTGGCATCAACCATCGCGTGAGGATCGTTAAATGTTTGATTTTCAATCAGATTTTCATCAATTTCAAAGACATGATTATCCAGTGGAGTCCGCAATATATACTGGCCTAAATCAGAAAGCAGAATTTGCAACTGGCAATAGGGTTTGAAGCCGTAGTAAACATTTTCTTGTTCGTTTGGTGCTTTTTTTAAGAACACCAAAAAGCGTTGTCCTTCGTTTTCTCTGTCCGGATAATAGCAGACATTATCATCAAATCCTTTAGCCACAACGGCGATTTTTTCGCCTTTGCTAATTCCTTTATATCCCACACGAATGTCCAGAAAGCCATAACCTTTGGCATTGAGTTTTCTTTGCTGCTCGTATTCGATATTGGCAACCTGAGCAACTGCGACCAAATCAGCCCATTTTGTGGCTTCGGCAAATGATTTCATTTCCGGGGCTTGCAGGACTTCTTTTTCTTTGAGGAATAACTCATCTTGTGTCGGCACATATTCGGTTTGTGCAAAACACAGCACTGGAATTAAGATAGTAAATGCAATAAAAAGTCGAATCATGATTATTTTAAAATTGTTGCTAATTTTTCACCGAGTTGGACTGATTGACCGGCTTTTAGTTCCTTTTCAAATGAGATGGAATTTTTTGGAAACAGCATAATCACTGTTGAGCCCATATTGAAACGTCCCAATTCGTCGCCTTTTTGCAACCGGGTGTTTTCGTTGAGTGGCACTTCCTGAACTTTTTTAGCATAAGGCGGTGTGACTACGCCATTAAATACGGTTTCCATGCTCGAAACAAAAATAGCACCAACCAAAACAAAAGCGATTTCACCAATTTCGGTCTGCAAATAACAAACTAGTCTTTCATTGCGGGCAAAAAGTCTGGGAATGCTTTCCGCTGTCCAGTTGGCTACACTAAAAAGCCTGCCCGGAACATGCACAGTCTTTTCAACTTGACAATCCATAGGAGCATGCATCCGGTGATAGTCTTTTGGAGAAAGATAAATAGTAGCGAACTCGCCGTCCTCATAATACTTGGCTTTTTCATTATCACACGCCAAAAGTTCATTGACTGTGTAATCAAAGCCTTTGGCTTGAAAAATCCGTCCGTCTTTAATTGGTCCACACTGGCTGATAGCACCATCAACCGGAGAAATCAGACTGTCATTGGCTTTGTCAATCGAACGAGCATCGGGTTTTAACTGACGGGTGAAGAACTCGTTAAAATGTTTATAGTCATCAAAATTATCTGAAATGGCTTCAGATAAATTCACGTTATAGGCTTTGACGATTTTTCTGATTACGAAATTTTTAAACTTTTTGTTTTCTACCCGCATGATTTTATGCACGATTTTTGACAAAAACCGATGCGGTAAAATGTATTGAAAAAAAGTATAAATTGCAGTTTTCATGATTCATTAGACAATAATTTATCCAAATCAGTTGCAATTGCGTTGGCTTCGTGTGGAGAACTGAAAATTCCGTGCAATTTCTTTTGCGGATTAATTAGAAATATCGCAGCGGTATGATCGACAATATAATTGAGGTCGCCTTTCTGATGATCGGCAATGTAATAAGCCACCCCAATTTGTGTAGCAATTTTATGAATATTATCTTCATCTGAAGTTGCCGCATTAAAATCTTCGTTGAAAAAAGTAATGTAGTTCTTTAAAAGTTCCGGGGTGTCTCTTTCAGGATCAACAGAGACAAATAAAACCTTTGGTTTTTTTTCTGATTTCAATAAATTAAATGTTTTTTGCAACTCTGTTAATGTGGTTGGGCAAACATCCGGACAATGGGTATAGCCAAAGAATATCAGCGTCCAGTCATCTGCAAAACTGTTTTCGGTTATTTTTTCATTGTTTTGATTTGTTAATTCAAAACCTGAAATCGCTTTTGGCGATGGATATAACTTCAAAGTAGTGTATTTAATTTCGTCTTCGTCATTAAAATAGTATATGGAAGCAAACAAACCGGCAATTGCAGCAATCAGGGCAAAAACGGGCAGAATTAATTTGTTACTATTTTGAGAATCGCTCATAAAATATTTGACTAATGTAAAAACAATAGGCATTGTACGTTTTTTTTGCAAAACTTACAGACCTGGTGACAAAAGAACAGCTATTTATTCATCTTGTAGAAGAACTTTCATCCACCGACTTGTTCTTCGGACATTCGGCGATTGATGCGGAAGATGAAGCGATGATGATTTTGATGCATTTGTTTGATGAATCTACAAGCGAGGTGTTAAATAGCGGGAGTTCTGACGTTTCTGAGACTATTGTCAATCAAGCTGAACAAATTTGTTATCAGCGAATTTCTCAAAGAAAGCCATTGGCTTACATCATAAAAAAGGCTTGGTTTTGTGGGATGGAATTCAAAGTTGATGAAAGGGCTTTGGTTCCTCGTTCGCCCATTGCTGAGCTCATTCAAAACCAATTTAAACCTTGGTTTACAAAAGATACTCAAACTAGTTCAGCATTGGACTTGTGCACCGGAAGCGGTTGTATTGGCATTAGCATGTCCATTTTTATGGAAAATATGAAAGTTGATATTTCAGATATCAGCCAGGAAGCCCTTCAATTAGCTGATGAAAATATTAAGAAACACAATGTGGAAAAACAAGTCAAAGCGATTCATTCTGATT
>JAGRJP010000269.1 GCA_020442665.1 Lysobacterales bacterium | reverse complement strand
ATTGCCCCATTGTATCAAGCTAGTTTTTGTCTTTTCTGTGATTTTCAAACATTTCAATAGCGCCTTTGAGAACCCCAATCATACCTATTCCCAAAACAATCACCCCAACTGCTGCATTTTCCTGCATGCTATTTTTTTTGTAAATCATAAGGATAAAACCCGCAATAATAAACAAATGAGCCATGACAGCAAAAAAGACCAACATAATTTTTCCTTTCACTGGGTCGAACCAAACTTTTTTGGAAATTTTATTTTGAGTTTTAGTGGTATCTTGCAAGGTTGAAAAGCTCAATGCTGTGCCAAATAGGATGAGGATGTAATTCACCAATTCCCAATCCAAAGTCCCGGCTTTAAATGATTTCATTAATGGATAATACAGAACAAGAGCAACTGCAATAAGCGGATATTGCAAGTAACTGATTATATGAAAAAATTTAGTCGTTGTTTTCATGGCATTGGATTAATTATTTTGTTTCAAAGTCTCTATAACAAGCTGAGTAATATCAACCTTTTCCGATGTCATAACCACGATTCCCGGAGTGTTATTGAGTATCAAATCAAAACCATGTTGAGTCTGAATTTGTTTCATTACAGGCTCTAATTCTTTCTCAATATCTTTTAATCCTTGTTGTTGCATTTTTTGTCCTTCTCTTTGTTTCTCATCAGTAAAACGCCTGATTTTGATACTTTGATCTTCAAATTGTCTTTGCAACTCTGCCAGTTTATCTTCCGATAAACTATTAGCTCCTTCTTGTACTTTTCTGCGGATATCCTGAGCTATTTTGTTCATGCCTTCTGCTTCATTTCTCACATCTTCCTGAAACTTTTCTAATTTCGACTGTAACGCTTTCCCTTGTGGAGATAAAATTACAACTCGTTCTAAATCCACCACAGCAATTTTGGCTCCATCATGAGCTTGTGCCAATGATAAGTTTATCAAAAGAAATAAAACGATAATTGATTGCTTTACTCCAAAATTATTATTGTTATTATTATTTTTCATTGAATCTCCCCTAAATACGAAAAATACTATTGAACTCATGATTATACACGAAATTGTTGAAGTGTTATTATGAAGATGAATCTAAGATGTATTTGCTAATATCAAATACAAAATGTTATATGGATTGAGATTGGAAAATATAAAACCTAAACTTATGTGTAATAAGCGAACATTATTATATCAAAATGGAGAATTTATTATTTGATACAAATTTAGAAGATATTTTTTGGAATGAGATTGCATTAGAAATGTTCAAGGTCAGGCTAAACAAAATACGAGTTTATAAATCATAAATGAGTATTTTTTTGGCTTGAGATTGGACGTTTATAATGTGATATCAACCAAAAAATGGTGCACCTAGACGAACAAAGTTCGAACACTTTGTTCGAGGTGTTAGAAGACTGGAATGTCCAATTAAGCCACTGTAAATACTATCAAAATTCAGACTATAAAGAAAGAGAACCAGACAATCAGAATGATCTAACTTCTGAAAAATCTAAAAAAGGAGGTGTATCATGAGAATTGATAAAACCACCTCTAAAAGACCTGCTCCATTCTCGTTGAGATTAACCTTTCAGGAAAGAGCCAAACTGGAAGAACTTGCTGGTGATATGTCACTATCTTCTTTCATCAAGGAATATCTGTTTAAAAGCAATATCCCTAAAAAGAAACGAAGAAGACGACCAGTTAAGGATAAAAAGCTATTGGCTCAATTACTGGCAATACTGGGTAAATCCCGTTTATCCCAGAATATGAATCAGCTTGCCAAAGCATCCAATACTGGAACTCTTCCTTTGCCTCGACAAGTTGAAGCAGAATTGAGACAAGCCTGTGCCGATATTCGCTATATGCGTAATCTGTTGATGAAAGGATTAGGGTTGAGGGTTGATGAAGAAAAAACACCCCAACCATCCTTGCAAACAGAGTTTACTCAAGCTGCTGCGGATATTCGGGATATTAGCAATATCAGACCCATGAGACCTCAACCATGATTTTGAAAGGCTCTCAAAGAAGCGGAGGACAACAGTTGGCAGCTCATTTACTCAAAGCTGAGAATGAGCATGTCACTGTTCATGAAGTCAGAGGGTTCCTGTCTGAGGACTTACACTCTGCTTTTCATGAGATAAAGGCAGTTTCTCAGGCAACAAACTGTAAACAGTATCTCTTTTCTTTGAGTATGAACCCTCCTCAGACAGAACAAGTAACGACTGAGGACTTTATTAAAGCAGCCGATGAAATCGAACAAAAGCTAGGATTAACAGACCAACCCAGAGCGATCGTATTTCATGAAAAAGAAGGAAGAAGACATGCACATGTTGTTTGGTCAAGAATAGATGCTGAAAACCTCAAAGCGATTAACTTGCCATTTTATAAAAACAAGCTTAATGAAATAGCTAAAGAACAATATCTGGAACATGGATGGGAACTACCTAATGGCTTTAAAGACCCATTGATGAAAGACCCACTGAATTTCAATCAAGCCGAATGGCAACAAGCTCTCCGTACTGGTAGAGACCCTAGAGAGATCAAACAGGTTATACAACAAGCATGGCAGTATTCAGATGATAAGAAGTCTCTGAATGCAGCACTGGAAGAATACGGCTATAAACTGGCTCAAGGAGACAGACGAGGATTTGTGGCTGTTGATTACAAAGGGGAAGTTTACTCCTTACCCAAATGGGCTGGTATTAAAACCAGAGAAGCCAAAGCCAGATTGGGAAGTCATGATGACCTTCCAACTGTAAGTGAAGCCAAAGAGCAATTTGAGAAGTCGTTAACACCAAAACTGAAAACCATCGCTGACAACCTGAAAGCCGAACAAGCGAATGAAATGGAGTTTCTCAATAAACAGAAACACAAAATGGCTCAATTACATACACACGAACGCAACCACCTTGAACAATTTCACCAGTACCGCTGGACAGAAGAAAACCAGCAACGCCAAGACCGATACAATAAAGGATTAAGAGGTTTGCTGGATCGTATTACGGGTAAACACTCAGAAATCAAAACCCAAAATGAACTGGAAGCATGGAACAACCTCCAACGAGATAAACAAGAGCTCGACTCCTTAATATTTGAACAACTCGAACAAAGACAAAAACTACAACACCAGATTATCGAACTCAAAAAACAACAACTCCAAGACCGTGAACGCCTAGCCGATGATGTTGGAAAAGCTCTTAAATTTGAAAAAGTCCGAGAAGAAATCAGGAAGCAATTTGAGCTAACAACACAACCAAGGAAAAATGAAAAAGAGATTGATTTTGAAAGATAATAAGTAATTACATTCTCAGGTTTTGATAATAGTCCCGGTTAAAATCTGACTCTTGTAATTAGATTAGGTGTTGAAATTGACAACGAGTATCAAAGCTTACATAATTCAGTTACTGAATATTTACCCAATATCTATGATTAAAAGACCACACATAGTTCGCATATATTACGAGCCAAGCCTTTCTTCATTTGATACTGGTAAAAACAGAATTATCAGGATATCTTTTAATTCTTTGGCAAAGAATAATACAACAAAGCAAGAATGAGCTAATGGCAATAATAGATAATGTAAATAACCTATGGGGTGATGATCTTAAAAATAGCATTAATCAGAATGACAAGCTAAAAATAGCAGCATCCTGTTTTTCAATTTATGCCTATGAAGCCTTAAAAAAAGAGCTTGAAGCCATTGATTCATTCGAATTTATATTTACTTCTTCAGCTTTTGTTCCCGATGATGTTACAGATAAACAATCGAAGCAGAGAAGAGAATTTCATATTCCAAAATTATTAAAGGAACAAAGCCTTTATGGTAGCGAGTTTGAAATCAAACTAAAAAACGAACTAACTCAGCGAGCCATTGCAAGAGAATGTGCAGACTGGATTAGAAGAAAAGCAAAGTTTCGTTCAAAAACATCCGTTTCACCCATGCAACAATTTTCTTGTTTAGAAAATGAAAATGAAACCGTGGCTTACACACCTATTGAAGGTTTTACTGCGGTTGATTTGGGCTATCAAAAAGGAGATGCAATATCCAATATCATTGTAAAAATAAACCCTCAAGAGAGTAAAACCTTTCTCGATACATTTAACCAAATTTGGGATGATGAGTCACAAATCAAAGATGTTACTGAGACAATTTGTAATTATATTGAGACAATTTATCAGGAAAACTCCCCTGAAAAAATTTACTTTCTGACTTTGTACAACATCTTCAATGAATTTCTGGAAGACATTAATGAAGATGTGTTGCCAAATGACTTAACTGGCTACAAAGACAGTGTAATTTGGAGCAAGTTGTATAACTTTCAGAGTGATGCAGCCACGGGGATTATTAATAAACTCGAATCTTACAATGGATGTATTTTGGCGGATAGTGTTGGTTTGGGGAAAACATTCACTTCTTTGGCGGTTATTAAATATTATGAGCTGCGAAACAAGTCAGTGCTTGTTTTATGCCCAAAGAAACTGGCTGATAACTGGCAAACCTATAGAAGCAACTACAAAACCAATGTGTTAGCAAAAGACAGGTTAAATTATGATTTGTTGTTTCATACAGATTTATCCAGAGAATCTGGAGAGTCAATGGGAATGGATTTATCAAAAGTGAATTGGGGCAACTACGACCTGATTGTAATTGATGAGTCCCATAATTTTCGCAATGCCGGAAGAAATATCAAAGATAAAGAAACACGCTATGAGAAATTAATGAATCAAGTGTTGAAAGCCGGAGTAAAAACAAAAGTTTTGATGCTTTCAGCAACACCAGTAAACAATCGCTTCAACGATTTGAAAAATCAGCTTGCACTTGCCTATGAGGGTGAGTCCGAGACATTAAGGGAAAAGCTTAAAACGGAAAAAAGCATAGATGATGTTTTCAGGCTGGCTCAAAAAGCATTCAATGAATGGTCAGAACTACCTCCTGACAAAAGAACAGCAAAAGCCATCTTGGATGAGCTGGATTTTGATTTTTTCAAAATTCTGGATAGCGTTACAATTGCCCGTTCAAGAAAACATATTACAACATACTATGATATGAGTGATATTGGGAGCTTCCCGGAACGAAGAAAACCCCTGACATTCCGACCACCTCTCACTCACAGAAAAGGAATAATGAGCATTAACGAAATCTACTCTCACCTCAAAGAGGTTAAACAAGTAGTATATGCTCCAATGAGTTATGTGTTTAAAAGCCAGCTCCAAAAATATGAAGATATGTATGGAACAGACACAAAAGGCGCGCGTTTAACACAGGTTGATCGTGAGAAAGCACTGCAATCGCTCATGACAACCAACTTGTTGAAGCGACTGGAAAGCTCTATCGAAGCTTTCAGGATTACTCTCAAAAACATGGAGACACGAATTTCAAATACGCTTGAACAAATATCCAAGTTTGAACAAAGCCAAAGCGATGAAGAAGCCTTAGAGTTTAACCATGATGATACAGAAACAATCATTGATGACGATGAATTTGAAAATGCGGACATTTCAACAGAGGGAAAAGTAAAAATTAGTTTTGCCGATATGGATATCCCATCTTGGAAAAATGACTTGGAAAATGATCATACCCTCATCCTGATGCTCCGTGAAGAAATGGAGAAAATTTCTGTTTCCGAAGATGCAAAGCTCCAGCACTTAAAGACACATTTAATTGAGAAAATTCAAAACCCTATCAATCAAGGAAATAAAAAAGTTCTGATATTCACAGCATTTGCAGATACAGCCAATTACTTGTTTCAAGAATTATCCGGTTTATCAAAGGATGAAAACATACATTTAGCGAAAATCACAGGAAGTGATCAATCCAAAACAACGCTTGGAACTGGCTATGACTTCCAAAAAATCCTCACTTTCTTTTCTCCGGGGTCAAAAGATAAAGACCTTCTCTATCCAGAGGAAAATGGAGAAATTGATATTCTTATTGGAACAGATTGTATTTCAGAAGGGCAAAACCTTCAGGATTGTGACTATCTTGTCAATTATGACATCCACTGGAACCCGGTTAGAATAATTCAGAGATTTGGACGGGTTGACCGGATTGGTTCACCCAACCAAAGTATTCAGTTGGTAAACTATTGGCCGGATATCTCACTGGATGAGTATATCAACCTAAAAGAACGTGTAGAAAACCGAATGATTATCACTGACATTACGGCTACGGGAGATGATAATGTTCTTTCTGCCCAAGCCAATGATGTAAGCTACAGAAAAGAACAGCTCAGACGATTGCAGGACGAAGTTATCGAACTGGAAGACCTGAAAACCGGGGTCAGTATAACAGACCTTGGACTGAATGATTTCAGAATGGATTTACTCGGTTATATTAGAGAAAAAGGGGATTTGAAAAATCTTCCCTTAGGGCTTCATGCAATTGTTTCAACCAATGATACTCTGGCACTCAAGCCCGGAGTTATTTTTGTCCTGAGAAACAGAAATACCAGTGTCAATATCAATCAACACAATCGACTGCATCCTTATTATTTGGTTTACATCAGCGATGATGGTGAGATTATTAACAATCACACAGAAGTAAAACATTTGCTGGATATTATTCGTTCAAGCTGCAAAGGACAAGATGAACCGGATAACCAACTTTGTAAAAAATTCAATGCGGAAACCAAAGATGGCCGGAAAATGAACAAATACTCTGCATTATTGGGACAAGCCATCCAATCCATCATTGATGTTAAAGAAGATAAGGACATTGACAGCCTTTTCTCAGGAACAAAAACAACGGCTCTGGTGGACACAATACAAGGACTGGATGATTTTGAGCTGATTTCATTTTTGGCGATTAAAGAGAAGAAGTAATGAAGACCGTGTATGAATTTCCTAAATCGACAGAGCATAAAAAAGTCCTGCCCAAAAACAAAATCTATGAGAAGGCTCAACCAACAACCAAGGTAAAACAATTATTTATTGATCAGGTTGAAAAAATAGAATGGTCTTATGTATTGGCTCCGGAATCCATTAACTTAGCAAAGGGAAAAAGCATAGATGAAATTCAGGTGTTTACGATATTTTTGAAATCAGGGACATTCTCTGATGAAGTGTTAGCGACCATCGACAAGGCCATCCCGTCCCCCATCCTGTTTATGATAAAATTCAACGGAAAGTCTCAGCTAGTCTCCTGTTTCAAGACTTTAAGCACAGACAAGAAGAAGATAATAATTGGGAGTTATTTCAAATCAGATTGGATAGCGGATAATTCTGAAAGAGTTAAACTTCCGGTTGCTTTGAACATGGATGGGCTTTACCATCAGATGTTAACAAGCCTCAGCCCTGTGAAAAAGAGAAAAAACGAAACCATAGAGGACTGGGCACAAAGATATGAAAACCTTCAATCCAAGCTTCAGGAAGCTGACAGGTTGGAGCAAAAAGTAAATAAGGAAAAACAGTTTAACCGAAGAGTGGAACTCAACCATAAGCTGAATACATTAAAATCAGAGATTAAAGAACTGGAAGAATAAAATGAACAAACTAAAAATGCACAGCCCTGATTTTGTCGATGCAAATATAGACAAGCTTGCAGAACTATTCCCCGGATGTGTGACCGAAGCAACGGATGAGCAAGGGGAACTCAAAAAAGCCATCGACTGGGATTTGCTGAAACAGGAACTCTCTGATCATATTGTCGAAGGCTCACAGGAAAGATACCGTCTGGACTGGCCGGGTAAAAAAGAAGCCCTATTGACAGCCAATGCACCGATTGCCAAAACCCTTCGCCCCTGCCGGGAAGAAAGTGAGGACTTTGATAGCACCGAAAACCTGTTTATCGAAGGCGATAACCTCGATGCTTTAAAACTCTTGCAGGAAACATATCTGGGCAAGGTCAAGATGATCTATATCGACCCGCCGTATAACACAGGCAAAGACTTTGTTTACAAGGACAACTTTGCCGAATCCACTGAAGAATACTTGCTGGATTCCGGGCAAAAAGATGAAGAAGGTAATCGCTTAGTAGCAAACACCGATTCCAATGGTCGCTTTCATTCCGACTGGTTGAGCATGATGTATTCAAGACTCAAATTAGCCAGAAACCTGCTTAAGGATGATGGGGTTGTTTTTATTAGTATTGATGATAATGAAAACAATAACTTGCGTAAAATTTGCGATGAAATTTTTGGAGAAAGCAATCATTATTGTACTTTTGTTTGGAAAAGACGAAGTGGGGCAATGGACTCGGTAAATAATGTAAGCTCAGACCATGAATATGTCCTTTGCTATGGAAAACAGCAAAATAAATTGAATGGAATTAAGAGAACATTTGATAGGTATTCCAATCCTGACAATGATTTGCGAGGACCATGGATTGCAGATAATTTAAGCGCAGGGAAGCCAGGTGGAAATACTAATTACCCTATTGTTAATCCTAATAATGGTAACGAGCATTGGCCACCGAAAGGTAGGTACTGGCCATATAGCCCAGAAACAATGAAACAAAAAATCAAAGAAGGTAGAATAATATTCCCTAAAAATGCTGATGGCTCCCCATTATTAAAAAGGTTTCAAAATGAGGCTAAATCTGATGTTGTACCAATTTCCACTTGGGGGACTGATAAAAAAACAAAAATAACTAATGCTTTTATAACATCTTTAAACACAGAAGGAACAAAGGAGGTTAAACAACTTTTTGGAAATAAAGTGTTTACATTTCCCAAACCAACTCAACTATTGAAAAGCTTAATTCAGCAAGGCGCTGATAAAAATGAAATTATTTTAGACTTTTTTGCTGGCTCATGTTCCACAGCCCACTCCATCATGCAACTTAATGCGGAAGACGGTGGTAAACGAAAATTTATTATGGTTCAGCTTCCTGAAAAGTGCGATGAAAAATCCGAAGCCTTTAAGGCCGGCTATAAGACTATTGCCGAAATCTCCAAAGAACGCATTCGCCGTGCAGGCAAAAAAATTAAACAAGAAAACCCCGACACCACTGCTGAGCTGGACACCGGATTCAGGGTGCTCAAGATTGACTCTTCCAATATGTCTGATGTTTACTATGCACCGGATGAAGTGGTGCAAACCGAGCTTGGTTTTTATACCGATAATATCAAGGAAGACCGTACTTCTGAGGATTTGTTGTTTCAGGTTTTGCTTGACTGGGGTGTGGACTTAACCTTGCCAATAAGCAGAGAGACAATTGATGAGCGGGAAGTCTTCTTTGTCGATAACAATGCGCTGGCTGCCTGTTTTGACAAAAACGGAAAGATAACCGAAGAGTTTTGCAAACAACTGGCCGAACGCCAGCCTATGCGTGTGGTGTTCCGTGACTCCGGCTTTAAAGATGACAGTGTAAAAATCAATGTCGAACAAATCTTCAAACTCAAAAGCCCTCACACGGATATAATGACAATATAGGGGAGATGACAGATGAAACCATATCAACCCAATAAACTACCTCTTGAAGGTTTGGATTACCAACGCCTGTTTGCCTTGGTCGGAGAAGCCAATGCAGAGCTTGCCCGTTATGACGGGTTGCTTCAGGGAGTTGTCAATTCATCCGTAATGCTTTCTCCGCTAACCAATGAGGAAGCGGTGCTTTCCTCTAAAATCGAGGGCACTCAAGCAACAGTTGATGAGGTTTTGGAGCAAGAAGCAGGTATTCACAAGGAAGGTGAAAAAGCCAAAGACATTCAGGAAATTATCAACTATCGTGAAGCCTTGCGTTCAGCCCATCATTATCTGGACGAACGACCTATTACGCTGGCATTCGTGCGCCAGCTCCACAAAATATTACTTAATAGTGTGCGTGGACAAGATAAAACGCCCGGAGAGTTTCGCAAAGACCAGAACTGGATTGGAAAATACGGATGCACCATTGAGGAAGCCTCTTTTATACCTCCTAATCCTTTACAACTCGAAGATCATCTCGAAGCATGGCAGAGCTATATCTCGACAGATGATATAGATTTTTTATTACAAACAGCAGTGGTTCATGCTCAATTTGAATTACTGCACCCTTTTAAAGACGGTAATGGTCGTATTGGACGTATCTTAATTCCGCTCTTTTTGTATCAAAAGAAAAAGCTTTCCCAACCCATGTTCTATCTCAGTTCTTATCTGGAAGCTAACCGTGAGGAATACTATGTGCGATTGCAGAATATTTCCCGTGAAGGAGATTGGAACGGATGGATAGCATTTTTTTTAAAAGCTATTATTGAGCAGGCGAAAAACAATAATGCCAAAGTCAAATCTATCATGGGGCTTTATGATTCCATGAAAATCAGAATTCATGAAATCACCCATTCACAATATACAGTTCATTTGTTGGATGCTATTTTTGATCGTCCAATTTTTGAAACGACAGATTTTGTATCCCGCTCACAAATTAACAAAAAAACAGCTATGGCACTATTAAAGCAGTTGAGAGAAGCTGGTGTATTACTTGTACTTAGGGAAGGTTCTGGGCGAAGAGCTTCCGTGCTTTGTTTTCCTGCACTACTCAACATTACCGAAGGGAGGAAAATCCTGTGATTGATTTTGTGTCACTTGGGCAATCCACAATTCGTTTTGTGGGACCTATTTTTAATTCTGGGTTACACAAACCAAATAATGGCTATCAGGATATCCACAAAGTTGAGCAAATAATAAAGCAGAAAAACCATAGAGAAATACTGATGGTGCTAAAAGATGGAGTATTGGCATGAAACTGGAGTTTAAAGAACTAGGCTATCAAACCCGAGCGGTAAGTGCTGTAGTTGATTGTTTTAAAGGACAACCCAATACTTCTGGGGTCAGCTATAGAGTTGATCCGGGTATCAATAAAAAGAGAGATCACGAAGGAAAGTATCAAGCGGATTCAATCTCAGAACACCTTATTGGTTTTAAAAATTCAGAGATCATTCTGACTGAGCAACAACTTCTCGAAAACATTCAAACAATTCAACGCAACCAGAACTTGCCACAAAGTCAGTCTTTATATCAGTTCAAAACCATAAAGAAAAATGAGTATGTGGTTGATAGTGCATACACTAAAAAGGCTTTGGCAATTTCCCCCTATCATCTGGATATTGAGATGGAAACAGGTACGGGTAAAACCTATTGTTACATTAAATCCATTTTTGAAATGAACAAGCGATATGGCTGGAACAAGTTTGTAGTTGTGGTTCCCAGTATCGCTATCAGAGAAGGAGTTTATAAATCTCTTGAAATAACCGCTGATCACTTTCAGAAAGATTATAAAAAGAAAGCCAAATTCTTTATTTATAATTCCAAACAACTCCATAATCTCGAAAGTTTTTCATCGGATGCCGGAATTAACATCATGGTGATTAATGTTCAGGCATTTAACGCTCGGGGTAAGGATAATCGTAGAATTTACGAAAAGCTGGATGACTTTCAAAGTCGTCGCCCTATTGATGTGATTAAAGCAAATCGCCCAATTTTGATATTGGATGAACCGCAAAAAATGGAAGGTGCAAAAACGCTGGATTCATTTAAAGAGTTCAATCCTTTGTTTATTATGCGATATTCAGCAACCCATAAAACCCTGCACAATAAGGTTCACAGACTGGATGCTTTGGATGCCTATAATCAAAAACTGGTCAAAAAAATAGCAGTTAGGGGAATCTCCGTTAAAGGACTTTCCGGTACAAATGCATATCTCTATCTTGAGTCAATCGAGGTCTCAAAACAAACCCCCGCTGCTAGAATTGAGCTAGAGATTAAACAAAAAAATAGTGGCATAAAAAGAGTAATTAGAAAACTCAACAAGGGTGATAACTTATTCGATTTATCAGAGAAAATGGATCAATACAAAGGGTTTGTAATTTCAGATATCAATGCCAATACAGATACAGTCGAATTTACCAATGGACATGAGCTTATTGCCGGTGAAGCCACAGGTGATGTGAATGAAAAAACAATCAGACGAATTCAAATTAGGGAAGCCATTCGAGCCCACTTTGAAAAAGAGAAAGTATTGTTTAGTCAAGGCATCAAAGTATTAACGCTCTTTTTTATTGATGAGGTGGCGAAATATCGAGTTTACAACGACTTGGGAGAAGAAGGTGGAGAATACGCCAAAATCTTTGAAGAGGAATACGAAAATATTTTGAATGAGCTAAAGCAGGATTTGTTTTTACATGATGAATATATAAAACATCTAGACGGAATTTCTGTTGATAAAACGCACAATGGTTACTTCTCAATTGATAAAAAAACCAAAAGGATGATAGACCCCTTTACAGGAAAGTCATCAACTGAGACAGATGATGTTGATGCTTATGATTTGATTTTGAAAGATAAAGAAAGACTTTTATCTTTTAATGAGCCGACCCGGTTTATTTTTTCACACTCTGCTCTTCGAGAAGGCTGGGACAATCCCAATGTGTTTGTAATCTGTACTCTAAAACACAGTGATAATACGATTTCAAGAAGACAAGAAGTGGGGCGTGGACTTCGAATTTGTGTTGATAAATTTGGAGAAAGGCAAGATAACCCGGCAACGGTTCATGATACAAATATTCTGACTGTCGTTGCCAGTGAAAGTTATAAG
>JAGRJP010000268.1 GCA_020442665.1 Lysobacterales bacterium | reverse complement strand
CGTCGTCCGGTTAATGTTGGCTTTTCAGGCGGTGAGAAGAAACGTAACGAAATTTTTCAGATGAGTATTTTAGAACCAAAACTTGCGGTTTTAGATGAAACCGATTCGGGACTTGATATTGATGCACTGAAAATTGTTGCCGATGGCGTCAATCAATTACGTTCTCCTGACAGGGCTTTTGTGGTGATTACACATTACCAACGCTTACTGGATTACATTGTTCCAGATTTTGTTCATGTTTTGGCTGACGGGAAAATTGTCCGAACCGGAGACAAATCATTGGCACTTGAATTGGAAAAAACAGGATACAGTTGGCTGGAAGCGTAATGTTGTTGAATCTAATTGATACTGCTTTTCAAAAGCTGACAAAATCGTTATCTGAACCTGATTGGTTGCAGGAAAAACGTCAAAAAGCCTTTGAAAGTTTTCAAAAGACAGGCTTGCCGAAACGCAAGTCGGAACTTTGGAAATACACGAATGTTCGAAAACTTGAACAATTGCCAGAGCTTCAAACTCAATTTCATTCTAACTTCTTTGAGATTGCCGGCGATAGCGAAATAGAAGTAATTAATTTGAAAGATTTGGACTCTAACGATTGGCAAGAGATTCAAAGCGATACTGACAGAGTTTTTGTTGAGTTAAATACAGCTATGCTGAATGACGGGTTTCATATTGTGATTCCGGCAAATACAAAGGTAAAACTCAAAATTGATTATCACCAATCCTCAAAAAACTGGCAAAACATTCGAAGCCAGATTGTTGTTGAAGAAAATGCCTCTTTGGAATTGCAAGAAAATTATACCGCAAATTGTTTGCTGAATCATGTGGCAGTTTTACATGTGGAGAAAAACTCAACGGTCGAAATCAAATCCACAAAGAATTTGGCTGAAAACTCAGCTCTATTGCATTATTCGGTTATCAATTGTCATGAAAATGTTGAAGTTAAACAATCTCATATCAATCACAACGGAGGACTTTCGCATTTTATTCAGGATGTGAATTTTAATGGAGAATACGGTCGTTTTTACTCAGCTTCGGCAAATACCACCAATGGCTCTACAGAAATCAATGATAATATTTTGGTCAAACACTTAGTTGGAAATTGCAAAAGTGAAATTATCAAGCGATCCATTGCTTCGGCTAAATCCCAAGTGAGCGTGAATGCTAAAGCAATCGTTGCTAAAGGAGCTGATGGTAGTGAAATTTCACAGAGCCTGAAGAATATTTTATTAAGTGACACAGCTAATATTTATTCTCGCCCTGAACTAGAAATCAATACCGATGATGTGATTGCTGCACATGGCTCAACAGTCGGACAATTGAATGAGGTTTCACTAAATTACCTGCGTTCTCGTGGTATTCCTAAATTAGAAGCTCAAAAAATATTGATTGAATCATTCTTGCAGGAAGCGAATATTTTTGAAGCCGAATATTTTTTTGATGGGATTGAGTTGTGAGATAAGAAATGGAGAAAATACATGCTGATTTAGTTATTTATCAATCTGAGAATGGTGCGAT
>JAGRJP010000267.1 GCA_020442665.1 Lysobacterales bacterium | reverse complement strand
GCCTGCGCGGGAATGACAATAATGCCATGTCAGTAATAAAAGCTCAGGATATCAGTTGTCAGCGGGGGAATTTTCCCTTGTTTGAGCCTGTGTCTTTTGAACTCACAACCGGACAGTCTTTATTATTGAGTGGTCCGAATGGCATTGGTAAAACCACCTTGTTGGAATCCCTTGCCGGATTGCGAGGCTTGCAGCAAGGCGAATTGTTTTTTAAAGATGTTAATCTTTCAATTTCGAGAGAAGATTGGTTTAATCATAGTTTGTTTATTGGTCATAAGACCGGCAATAAGAAAGAACTGAATTGTTTAGAAAATTTACAATCCTATTTACAGGTTCGAGGTGTCAGTATCAACGAGCAACAAGCTGAAGACGCTTTGGCAAAAGTCGGTTTAGCCGGCTTTGAATTTCAAATGGCAGGAAGTTTATCTGCCGGACAAAAGAAAAGGCTGGCTTTGGCTCGTTTGTTGGTGACTGATTTTCAGGTTTGGATTCTGGATGAACCGTTTGTCAATCTTGATGTGGATGGTTGTCACTGGCTATTGGGTGTTTTGAATGAGCATTTGCAAAGTGGCGGTATTCTTATTATTACGGCTCATGATAATGAATCAATTCGTAAAACTGCTACCTTTGAAATTGAGTTGAAACCTTCCAGGGAGTGGAGCGGATGAGTCCTTTTATTGCTATAGTTAAGCGGGATTTGATTTCCGGATTCCGAAAAAAATCACAAATTTACCAACCTTTGGTTTTTCAGCTTTTGGTTGTGACTATGTTTCCTTTGGGTTTGGGAAGTGGTGCAAAAACCTTGGGAATAATTTCTCCGGCGGTGATTTGGATTCTTGCATTGCTTGCCAGCCTTTTGACATTAGATCAAATTTTTAAAAATGATTATGATGACGGCAGTATCGAATCGTATGTGTTGTCGGCTTATCCTTTGCAATTGTCCGTTTTGGCAAAAGCCTTATCACATTGGATATTGTCCGGTTTGCCATTGGTGATTTTTGCTCCGGTTCTGGGTATGTTATTATACTTGCCGGAATCGGCTTATGGTGCTTTGGTGTTGTCATTATTAATCGGAACCCCAATATTCAGCCTGATGGGTTCGATTGGCTCAGCATTAACCATGAGTTTAAAACATGGCGGATTATTGTTGACAGTCTTGGTTATGCCTTTATTATCACCGGTTTTGATTTTTGGAGCCAGTTCGGTGGTTGAAAGCTCTTTTGGTAATCCGATTGCTATGCAACTTCTGGTTTTAGCAGGCATGTTGGTTTTGAGTTTGACATTAGTGCCTTTTGCTGCGGCTGCCGCTATAAAAATTAATTTAGAATAAACTGAAATCTGACAAGACCAGAAATTATGAATATAACAATCGTTTTACAAAAAAATAGTCTTTTATCAGATTCCTGCCTTCGCAGGAATGACGGGATTTTATTACAATCATGAAAAAACCAAGAACAAATGCATTAGTCAGACTTTATCATCAACTAGGTTCACCACCGTCGTTTTATCGAATTAGTGGTTATTTTCTCAAATGGTTGTTATTGATTTCGATTATATTGTTGGTTGCAGGTTTGTATGATGGCTTAGTTCTTGCACCTGCAGATTATCAACAAGGTGATGGATTTCGCATTATTTATGTTCATGTACCTGCTGCATGGATGTCGATGTTTATTTATGGCGTGATGGGACTTTGCGGAATCATTGCAATTATCTGGCGAATGAAAGTAGCCGAAGCGGTATTGATGGCATCCGCTCCCATTGGTGCGTGGTTTACATTTCTGGCGCTGGTTACCGGCTCGCTTTGGGGCAAACCGATGTGGGGAACTTGGTGGGTTTGGGATGCCCGCATGACTTCTGAATTGATTCTGCTGTTCTTGTACATTGGCATTATTGCCACCTACAATGCCTTCTCGGAAGACACGCGCAAAGCCGCGCGTTTTGCATCACTTATTGCTGTTGTTGGCATTGCCAATGTAGTTATTATCCATTTCTCCGTGAAATGGTGGTCATCCATTCATC
>JAGRJP010000266.1 GCA_020442665.1 Lysobacterales bacterium | reverse complement strand
TTTTCATCAGATTCCCGCCTTCGCGCACTAGTGTCCGGTTAAAATATTTCATGCGAATTCCAAAGTGGTTTGGAGCTTGTCAATAAGCATTTGTTTTTCCCTTCGCCGTCGATAATAGTCAGTATTTATGCTGTCTTTTATGAATAATCCATGTTGTAGCCAAGTTTGTAAATCGATTAACTTTGACCATCCTTTTGATGCTTTTTGCATCAATTTCATTAGCAAATAACTTATCAAGGCTGTGTAAATTTGAATCCTAATGGCATTCTCTGATTGACCAAAATATGTTTTTAGTTTCAACTTTTGCTTTATCCATTTAAAAAATAATTCAATCTGCCAACGCTGTTTGTACAGATTCGCTATTTCAATGGCACTACGATCAAAGTCATTGGTTAGAATCTTCATTGGCTTCTTATCTTCACGATAAATAGTAACCATACGCAGGTCTTTATTGGCATATTTGTTTTTTCTTCCGCCGCCGGGGCTGTGGTTTGTTAGATGAATGATTTGGTCTGATTGAATTATGGCCTCATCTTTCTTCTCAACATCTGTTTCTTTAACAACTTTCATGGCGATATTAACTTTTGCACGAGTCACGAAAAAAGCCTTTGATTCATTGATTTTATGCCACCAGTTATAGTCCGTATAGCCTTTATCTACAACATATGTAGTACCTTTTTGGATTTCTATATTTGTTCGTGCATCAACAATATCATTAACATTTGGATGTGTGATATTGGAATACATTGGAGCATCATCAGCGCTATTTAATTCCACATGTATTTTTAAGCCAACCGACCTTATGGTTCTGTTCTTTAATGCCCATTCATAGCCCCGTGATTTTAGCGTTATTGGTGTGGAATCAATAATCGAAATAAAGTCTTTACATTTCTTTTTATGTTTGGATGAGAACTGACCCATCAGAACTTCACAAATTTGTTTAAAAGGCTCGATACTTCTTTTGCTTAATGCTTCTGAAAATGTAGAGCGTTTCACTTTTGAAGTGTTCATATGATAGTGGCTATTTGTGTGAGTATTAAAACCACTGATCACTCTTCTTAGTGATTTGGTTTGAGTAATCTGTCCGTAAAGCAATATGTGTAATAAATCCCAGGTTTTGAATGATTTTAGGTATCTGTCTGCTTTTTCGTTGGCAATTATTTTTTTAAATGCATTTTTGGGGAAATGGTTCAATAACTGAGAAAATCGTGTCATACTCTTCATAGTTGCAATGTTTGTGTTTTTTAAGTCTGAAAACTTGGTTATATACCGCAAAACCAAACATTGCAATGCTTTCAGAACATACTCTAAAAATTTAACCGGACACTAGTGCGCCTTCGCGGGAATGACGATATTTTTAAAATTTGTACATTTTGGGTTTATGCACCCGGGGTTGATGCCAATTACCATCACATGCCTGATATCCCCATCTTCATAAATCACATCAGATCCCATGGGCATGTTTATTGGTTCCTGGCATTTGTCACAGGTTCTGTTTCCGCATTTTTGGCAGAACCATGGATGTAAATTTTGTTTGAAGAGTTCGATTGCGTTGTTAATGTTAGATTGTGACCATATCGACCATATTCCCCACACCACAACATAAGTCTCAGGATTTTCACTCAGTTTAAATGATTGAAAAGGGTAGTCTTTATTGCCGCCGCCTTGAAACTTTTTTGATAATTTTATCCCTCTAACTTGCTGATGAACAATTTGCTTTCCACCGACTTGTTCAATGGTTTTGTTACAAAAAATACAGTTGGGTGCCGGTAAGAGTTTTTTTGTTTTTGCATTCATGGTTTTTTCCTCGCTCCTGAATAATGAAAAAAGCAGGACGGATTGAGGAGCAAGCAAACGCCACGCTTTAGCCGTATTTTTGAATCGCCCGCAAGTTGTTAATTAAATCGGCGATGTTTCTGTGCGAAACAATTTAAATTATAGACAGTTCATTCTCAAAACCTGAGAATGGTTGAAAATTTCAGTTTTTTTTTGATATTTTTAACAATATTCAATATAAATACTATGTAATATCTGAGAAATCATATGACAATTAAAAATTTAGAAGTTGAAATTATTCCCTGGCAACCGGAGCTGGCAGAGTATTTTTATTCAATCAACGAACAATGGGTCAGTGATATGTTTGTCATGGAGGAGATTGATGAGCAGGTGTTATCACAACCTCAAAAATATATCATCGACAAAGGAGGTCAAATCTGGTTTGCCAGAAATCTTGAGTTGGGAATTATCGGAACCTGTGCAGTCAAAAAATACGATGAAGGTTGGTACGAACTCACCAAAATGGGTGTTCTGGAAACTTCCCGCGGATTAAAAGCCGGTGAGATTTTGTTGAAAAAAGTCATAGAAGATTGTGAGAATAATCCGGATGTAAAAACTCTGTTTCTGCTAACCAATAAAATCTGCGAAGCGGCCATTCATTTGTATGAGAAAAATGGATTTGTACACGATGAAATGATTAAGCAGAAGTTTTCCGGAATTTATAAACGCAGCAATGTTTATATGCTTTATACAGGCAAGAAGTTATAGAATCAAGCAAAGGTCTCTAGAATTTTAATCCCAAACGTACTTCCAACTGCCATCAGGTTGTTTTTTCCAAACGGTGTGAAAAACTCCCTCTCCGGATTTCAGGTTTCCGTCTTTATCAGTGTATTCGTAATAATATTGACCATAGGTGTAGGCTAATTCTTTAGATTCGGCGACATCAATAAAATCCGGTTTCCAGATAAACCTGCTGAAAGTGACTGAATGAGCATCAAAATACCGAGCAATTTCCTCTTTGCCTTTATACAACTTATCATTTCGCATAATGACAGCATCTTCAGCTGCGAAATGTAAAAATGCGGGTTTTACCCCTTCATTGGTCGCCATTTCGTTGAAAGCCGCTTCTGTATCGAAGATTTCTTTTCTCAAAAAATCTAATGTTTCGCCTGCCATTGCTGCACCTGTTATAAAAACTAAAACGATTATTTTAAACATGAAATTCCTTGCTGAAATATCAGATACTCACAATCTTACGCTAAAATGTTTATAAATTTGAAAAACAAAACGATAGCCTATGAAAAAAGTAGCCATTCTGCGTGGAATTAATGTCAGCGGCCACAAAAAAATTAAAATGGAGGATTTAAAGAAGATGTTTGAGGATTCAGGTTGTACTGATGTGACAACCTATATTCAAAGTGGCAATGTGATATTTAATTCAGAGATAGATAACAACTCAGAGCTGAAACAAATTTTAGAAAAAGCCATAAAAGACACCTTCGGCTTTGATGTTCCTGTAATTATCCGTAGTCATGAAGATTTGCAAAATATTTTGAATAATACTCCATGTGGCTCAATCAACTTGGAAGCTGATGGAGCAAAATATCTATTAACAATGCTGGCGGAAGCACCTGATACCGACAAAGTCGAAACACTGATGAGCTATGTTAAAGAGCCGGAACAATTGGTTGTAAAAGAAGAAAATATTTATCTCTATTGTCCTAATGGATATGGAGAGACGAAACTCTCCAATGTTTTTATCGAGAAAAAACTCGGAGTGCAGGCGACAACCCGTAATTGGAAAACCATCACCAAATTACATGATATGTGTGAGGGATGACCGCATAGACTTTAGTTTAAATTAAAGAGAGCAATTTCTTCAACTCTGTTATCTGTTCAGCAAATCCATTATAATGTCAGGTTGATATTCAGAATAAAATTACTGAGAGATTTGCAATGACAAAACCAACCATTATCTACACTTTAACGGATGAAGCTCCCGCTTTGGCAACAGCTTCTTTTTTACCTATCGTACAGAAATTCGTACAAACTGCCGGCATCAATGTCGAAACCAGCGATATTTCTTTGAGTGGAAGAATTTTAGCTAATTTTTCCGATTATTTGACGGATGAACAAAAGCAATCGGATGCTTTGGCAGAACTCGGAGTTTTGGTGAAAAAACCGCAAGCCAATATCATTAAACTTCCTAATATTTCAGCATCAGTTCCGCAATTGAAAGCTGCCATTGCCGAGTTGCAAAGTAATGGTTATGCAATTCCTGATTATCCGGATGAACCGGCGAATGAGAAAGAAGTTGAAATCAAAGCCCGATATGCGAAGAATCTAGGTTCAGCAGTTAATCCGGTTTTGCGTGAAGGAAATTCCGATCGTCGTGTGGCTGCTCCGGTTAAAGCTTTTGCAAAAGCCAATCCGCACTCAATGGGAGCATGGAACTGTGATTCCAAATCTCATGTAGCACACATGACTGATGGAGATTTCTATTCCAGCGAGCAATCCGTTGTGATGGATGCTGAAGATGATGTTAAGATTGTTTTGAAAACCGCTGATGGCGAAACTGTTTTAAAGCAAAGCACACCATTGCAAGCGGGAGAGGTTATTGATTCCTCTCGTATGAGTGTTAAAGCCTTACGAGCCTTTTTTGCCGAACAAATCAGAGAAGCAAAACAGC
>JAGRJP010000265.1 GCA_020442665.1 Lysobacterales bacterium | reverse complement strand
CTGAGTCTGTTAGTTTCTTTGATTTTATGCGTTTGTTTTTAGGTATCATCTATTATTTCATTTTCTTGTTTGTATGTCTAAAGCGAAAAGCAACTTCAAAATTGTCCCAGTTCACAATTCGATAGTTTTCATTTACGACATATTTTTTAAGTTGCTCAATATCTTCACAGAATTTTACTTCCTTCCATCGTTCCGGTTGGTTAGTATTATTCTTTAGCAATTCGTCAGGTCTCAATTGCTTTAAAATTGCAGGCGGATATGGTTCTTTGTGTTGTAATGCAAACATTTCTATATCATCTCTTCAACTTTTTTCGCCCCCAGTTTTTTTTCCTTTTTTGAGCCATTGTTTTATTGATTTTAAGGTCAGCAGGGACATAATCCTCAATCACTGTCTTAACAGGCTTCCCGTCTTTGTAGTATGTTGTTTTGACTTTGCTCATATTTATTTAAACTACATTAAATTAAATCTCTTAGTATTTTTGAATTTGATGGATGCCTTAATTTAATCAATGCTTTTTGCTCTATTTGTCTAATCCGATCTCCAGAAGCACCAAACATATCTCCGATTTCTTTCAAAGTATGTTCTTTTTCGCCATTTAACCCGAAT
Organism: Lysobacterales bacterium; assembly: GCA_020442665.1. GTDB lineage: Bacteria > Pseudomonadota > Gammaproteobacteria > Xanthomonadales > Marinicellaceae > NORP309. Next base: position 3,670 of record JAGRJP010000265.1, on the reverse strand, counting down.
CTCAATTCAATAATTTTTTTCTCACGAGGCGATAAATTATCAAAAACTTTATTTATTACATCGCTAGCATGTTCTATCAAATATGTTTCTGAACAGGTTGATGTAATTAACTCCTGAACCTCCTTGCTATTCATTTCAACAAAACCAGAATTTTTAGTTAAACTAAAATGTTTTTGTTCTTCGTTAAACAATAATTCTGGATGGGTATTTAATGCTGTTGCAATATCTAATGCAGGTTTTCTATATTTTCCATCTACTGATAATGCGGATTTTTTCATTGAGATAATGTTGTACACGCAAGGAATTGACAGGTTATTCTTCAAACAAAAATCTCTAATGCTTGCATACCCATTTGATTCTATTTCTTTTAAAATAAGGTTGTTTTTAACTTTGATTTCAATTCTGTAATCTTTCATTTTTTAATCCCTAATGCTTCAGCAAAATACAAATCCTGACTGGTTGTTAATTCGCATCCTTTTTGATTCCAGTATGTTTTAAAATCTGTCAGAAACTCGGTCATTTGCTTTATATTCATGATACTTGTCACAGGAATAAACTTCATCGCCTTGAGTTTTTGTTCATAACTCAGAAAACGCATCGAATCCCAGACTTCCGAAAACTCAGGATCTCTTGCAAGAATAGGAACTCCAATGTGATATTTGTTGTAACAAACTAAATCATCCTTGCTCATTCCGTGTCTGTCAGACTGTTGTTCTAGTTCCTTGTACCAGTGCCACATGAGTCTGTTCTGGATTGCTCGCCTGTCTTTTTTGTAAGGCTTAATAATCATGACATGAGGATTATCATCTCTAATTGCTTGATACAAAGCAAATTTTACCTTCCCCATGTTTGTATTCATGCTGAGCTTTGCTTCAAAATTCATACTACCCAATTCCTTTTAATGTACTCGTCAGGGTCAACCTTTTGCATATCGAGAAATGCCTCGTCATAATCTTTGTTTGATACTTTAACCCACTGGTTTTCGTGTCTGAGTGGTGATGTTTTATCACTTATCGAACGGATTAAATACTTGCGATTCTGAGCGATTCTTTTCTTTTCTTTTTTCGCTTTTTCTAGCCTTCGCTTTTTTTCAGCAAGTTCTCTGGCTTTCGCTTTTGCAATTGCAGGTGAAACATAAGTGCCATTTGTTTTTTGTTCTTCGCGTTCTCGTTTAAGATGTTTTTGTCGTTCTCTTTTGCATTCGTTAGAACAGCAAAGAACTCTTGGCAAATCAAAAAATGTATTGTCACACACTAAACAGTTTTTAGTCTCTTTTTTGTGAGGACTTGTTAATTCGTAATAATAGCTATTCCTACAACTCCCACCCTTACAATACACGTTGCGACCTTGTTCATGTGCTGTAATCTGTATTTTTTTCGGATTTTCTAAAATCCTGTCACAATATGAGCAATGTAATTCAGTCATTTTTTATACACCTTGCAATTATTCTCAAAATTCCCAACTGCAACTGGCAGTCCATAGTCTTCGGCTTCTTTAAATAAAAGTTCGGTTACTTTTCGCTCGCACTTATCATTTTTGCACGTTTTAGATTCGCAAAAAGTCTTGTCTTTATAACATATCATTTTTCAATCTCCACTGCTTCCTCATCTCTGCTCTAAGTTCTTCAGCGGCTTCCTTGCCCCTGATTTCAGTAATTCTCATAATCAACTGGTCAACCATTGGCTTTGATGTATAACCACGATTAATCCACTCTCTGGCTTCGCATTCACGGCGATAGTTCTCATCGTCTCTCATTTAACTCCGCACAATAAACACACAATCCGTTACCATATGCTTGACGCCGGGCAATTGGTATTTCATCTCCACAACGACTGCATTCAGCAGGTCCAAGTCCTGTAGGTGGCTTTTCAATTTTGTTTAGCCCCGATTCAATGAACTTGTTCATTTGTTCTTCAGCTTGTTCTCCTTGAGTTTTCTTTTCAATCATTTGAAATCCTTGCATCGTTTTTTGCACATCTGCGAATTTCGCCATTTTCTATTAAAGCGACAATTTCCGATTTGTTTTTAGGCAGATACGCTTTTCCGAAGTAACAAATGGCGTTTTCCGGCAATGGGTTGATGTGCTCAACTCGACCCATTGACTCAGCTGCGTAAATCGCAAATGCGATGAATAAAAGCGTAGTGATTGAGATTAGTTTGTTCATGCCATGACCTCTGCCAAATAATTCGTCACAGCCTTGAGATAGGTTCTCTTTACAGAGCCAAACATAGTCTGAAAGACTTCTGTCGAATGTTCGTCTTTTTTCACTTTATCAGGGATTTTGTAACCTCGATTGATAAAATCTTGAACAATCTCCCAACCTCTGCCACAGTTCATCAGCCTGACGAATTTCTCAGGATAGAGTTTACCCATGTTCACTAGTGCTACGCTCATGGCTGCAAAGAATCGCTTTTTGATTTCCTGCTTTTCACGTTCCGACTTAGTTGGCTCTGGTGGCTTCTCGATTGCTGGTTGCGTATAATCGGGGAGTGGTATCATACTGTCACGGTCAATAATTCGGATATGACGTTGAATTAATTTAGGGAGATGATTTTTATCTGAGGTCTGATATTCAAAACTCCATTTTGCCCAGCAGTTGAAAGCTAGTTGGTTTTCCCATTCATAACTATTACCGGTATGCAATCTGTCAAAAATAGCATCTGCCACGTTTTCCCATTCTTCACCAATGCACAAGGCTTTAAACTCCATTGCGTTCGGCGGAAACCGTTTTTCGGTTCTGGTTACTAAAGCATCAATGCCCGATTTGATTTCATCAGTAGTTAATCCTGATAATTGAAAATCCCACTCAATAGCTACATTTGTTAAATTTCCATCAGGTTTGAATGGACTTTTAAAAAATGCTGATTCCCATGTTGTAGGAAATTTAATCAGCATAACCGCCCATAGCCTATTGATAACATTTTTATCCATTGAGCAATTCATTGACTGCGATTTCTGTACGTTCTGCTTGTGTGAGCTTGCGTTGTTTATTTGTTGCATAATTTTTCTCGTTTCTTAGCCAGTTGTTAATTGCTGATTTCCAATTCTTCATCCTGTTTTTGCCTATCATCCAATCCTTAGATTCGTAATAATCAATAAAATAATCTATGTCTAGTTGTTGTTGTTTCTCTTTGAGATATTCTGCGACTTGTGCATGAGTTGGTTTTTGGAATTTCTTTTTTGGTTTACTTTTTTCTTTTATTATACTTGTATTATTATTACTTGTAGTATTCTCTTTGACTTTTTTGTCAATAGGGTATTGATTTTTTTGTCGGGAGGGTATTGATTTTTTCGTCAATAGGGTAATGTATCGTTTTATAACTTCTTTTTTGTCGTTCCTTTCAATGATAACATCTATAAAATTTTCTTTTTTTAGATTTGAAATCCACCTTGAAACAGTCTCATTAGAAACATTGTAAAGCTCTGCAAAATATCTATTTGAAGCATGGCAATAACCATTTTTTTGTGTTAATGCTGTAATTTCAGCAAATAACAGTTTTTCATTTGGCTTGAGATTATGGTTATATCTTACATCGGCAGTAATAACTGCATAATAAGACGGTTTTTCTTTTGTCATATAATTAGATTCCTGTATTGATTCCTAAAAAAACATGCGGTCAGCCAGATAAGGAATCGGAAAATCTGGCGAGGTCGCCACCTTGACCGCAT
>JAGRJP010000264.1 GCA_020442665.1 Lysobacterales bacterium | reverse complement strand
AAAAGAAGACTTGTTACAAGGCTCAAACTTCAACCCAACGGTTGTGAAAGATCAATTGAGCATTTTTGTGATGAGTTTTGCCAGTTTACGGGCAAGAAACAAAGACGACAGAAAGGTAAACGAAGAAAATGGCGCCTTACAATCATTTGTTGAAAGTTATGTGTCTAAAGATCATCTTCACCCAGAGGTTCCTGAAAGTGCTTTAACGAATGTTTTACGCTACCTTAATCCAGTTTTAATAGTGGATGAAAGCCATAATGCCGAAAGTGATTTGAGTGTAGACATGCTCAAGAATCTCAACCCGTCTTTTATTCTCGATTTAACAGCCACTCCGAAAAATAACAGTAATATTGTTAGCCTTGTTCCAGCCATTGAGTTGAAAAAAGAACATATGGTGAAATTACCGGTTATCGTTTATAACAATCACGATAAAACAGAGGTGATTAATAACGCTTTGCATTTGCAACGAAAACTCGAAATTCTTGCTAAAAAGCAGGAGTCTGAAGGAGGTAAGTATATCCGACCGATTGTTCTGTTTCAGGCACAGCCCAAAACAGCTAAAGATAACACCACCTTTGAAAAGCTGAAAGAGCAACTGCTAAAACTGGGTATTCCCGAAAACCAAATTAAAATCAAAACTGCCAATATTGACGAACTCAAAGGTGTAGATTTAATGAGCAAGGAATGTGAAGTCCGATACATCATAACCATAAACGCATTGAAAGAAGGCTGGGATTGTCCTTTTGCATACATTCTGGCATCTCTGGCAGACAAATCCAGTGCGGTTGATGTTGAACAAATTCTCGGTCGTGTACTTCGACAGCCTTATGTGCAAAGGCACAAATCGTTTCAGTTAAATCTCTCCTATGTTCTGACAGCTTCAGCCAAATTTAATGAAACCCTGCAAAGCATTGTAAAAGGTCTGCAAGAGTCCGGTTTCAGCGACAGAGATTATCGTCAAGTTGATGTTATGCCAGAGGAAGAAAAGAATCCAGTTGATGCTGATCCAATTGAAACTTTTTTGTTTCCTGAACAACAAAATAAGAAAAATGAAGAAGAAACCATTGACCCTGAAAGAGTCACATTTAATCCAAATGCAGTTGATGAAGATATAAAGCCAACAACTGTTATAGAAGAAATTGAGGCGATAGCTGAAGAGCAAAATCGTCAATTGGAAGAACAAATAAAACAACAGGAACAACAACCTGTTGACGACAATATGTTTCAGGAAATGGGTGATAAAGTGAAACGATATAAAGTCAGAGACTCATACAAAGAGTTAGTGAAAAACATTAAGCTCCCCAAATTTTATATTAAAGTTACAATCAGTGATATTTTTGGAACAGATGAAGAATTACTCAATCGGGAATCATTGCTCAAAGACTTCAAATTATCGAATGAAGACATCAAGATTGACTTTAATAAGATTTCATCAGATTTGTATAAAGTGGATATCGAAGAATCAAAGAAAAATGAATACAGTCCCTCTCTTACCAAGATTGAAGATTATCAAATTAAAGAACCTTTTACTGATTACATATTAGCTCAACCTCAAACGAGTCAAATTAGAGAAATTACCAATAAAATCATTCAAGTTATTGGTAGCATGTCTCCAATTCCAGATCAGGAAATTAAGACATATATTGAACGAATATTGGATGGTTTTAACTCCGAGCAATTAAGAGATGTTCTGGCTCATAAATGGAGTTATAAAGATAAAATTAAAGTCAAAATCAGGCAATTGGCAGACTCTTATGCGGAAAACCGTTTTATGGATTTAATCAAATCAAAAC
>JAGRJP010000263.1 GCA_020442665.1 Lysobacterales bacterium | reverse complement strand
TAAAAATGAATGTTGTAATTAAAGATATGAAGGCACGACGTTTAGCCGTACTGGAACACCGTGGTGATCCAGGAAAAGTTGGTGATAGCGTTAATAAGCTCATTAACTGGGCGAAAGCACAACCTATGGATTTAAAACCGAAACCAGGTGAAGCATTTGGATTTGCATACGATGATCCAAAAACTACAGAGACATCTGAGTTTCGTTTTGATCTCGCTATTACGGTCCCGGAGCACGCGAATCTTGGTGGTGAGATAGTGGAAAAGCGATTACCTGCTGGTCGTTACGCAGTAGCTGTCCACAAAGGATCGCGCGATAACATTGGCGACGTTGTTTACAGCTTGTATCGAGATTGGTTACCGGAGTCAGGAGAAGAGCTTGGCGATTTACCCTGTATTTTCAGTTACTATAACTTTGATCATGAAGTTGCTGAAACAGAGCTAGTGACTGAGTGTTGGTTGTTGCTTAAGGAAAGTGACCCCATGTAATCAGCAGAATAACATAGCATTCATCGATTGGCGGACGCTAATGCTTTTCATTAAAACAAATGCCAGTTGTCTAGCGTATTTTGAATAAGCGAGGCAACATCAGCACTTAAATTAGGTCGATCTTTTTTAGGATTCCAATAAAGTAGACTTAGCAGACAAATAATATCCATTAGCTTTGCTGATTTTTTCCAATATTCTGGCAAAGCACTACCTTCTGAGATGATGCCATTAACAAAGCTGGATTCATAAGTTTCTGGCAGTTTATGGCTGTAGCGTAGAAACATCCCTATATCGAGTAAATATGATCCTGAGAAAGCAAATTCCCAATCTAATAGAGCCACAACTTCAAAGCGATTTTTAATTTTTTTCACCAGCATGTTTGCTGGATCGTAGTCGGCATGAGTAAGGTTTGCATTTGATTCGTTTGGTAAGAAATGTTGGTTTTGTTCAAGAAAGCTACGCAAAAGTTTTGCCCGCTGTTTCCCTAGGCTATCAATAACATTTTCATGATCTAGGCAGGAATACGCGTATGGCAAATATTCTTCATCATGGTTAAATGGGCGAATAGTTAAATTACCATCCTGGAAAAAACCGCCATGCTCAAGTTTGATGTTTCTAAGATGATTTAGGTTTATTCCAGCTGAAAAGGCACACTCTCTGATTGCCGTTTCATCTTTTGATAAAATAACGCTTCGCATTAATTCACCATCAACAAATTCCATGATTGCGTAAGGGTGATCGATCAAGGCGCAGCTATCATCGCTGTAAAAGATTTCTGGGACTGGGAGTTGGTCAGCTACTAATTGATGTAGTGCTATTTCACGTGCCAAAGAATCCTTTTCACGCAAATATATCCTAAGCACGACAAATTGCCCTGTTACAAATTCGATTTTGTAATTTGAATTAGCGCATCCCTCAGATAACAGAGTAAAGCTAGCGACCTCATCACTAGAATAGGGCTGAATGATTTTATTTAAAATTGGTTTATCAATAGTAAAATGATCACGATAACGTTCCCAGTGTGTTTTTAAAATTGACTCGTGTTTTGTCATAACTTAATCCGTGATTGAGTTAATTTCTCCAAAGCTTCGCCAAATTTCGCCAGTATCACCAAATGTGCATATTATCTTAGTCATAAACGATGATGGCAGAGTATGGGTATTCATGGCAAGTCTTTCACTATAAAGCCCTTCAATTTTCGAATTATAAATTCCGCTCTTGCTTTTGGCTCAGTCATTGGCACATCAATAATGAAGTAACCTAAATCTTCATATCTCCTTCTTACGTCTTCCCCAAACTGTCTGGCTTGTTCAAACGTCATTTTGCGCTC
>JAGRJP010000262.1 GCA_020442665.1 Lysobacterales bacterium | reverse complement strand
AAATGCCACCCAACTGATATTCGAGTAAAGACCGAGTGATAAAAGTGTTTTGGCGCTTGAATCATATCTGAGGGAAATAGACATTCCTTGTGCCCATGCAAAACGGCATGAGTGTGAATGTACGATACCTTTAGGGAGCCCGGTTGTTCCTGACGAGTAAATGATATTACATTCACTCTCAGGTGCGACCTTTAGGTCAACCGGACTTGAGTCAGCATTATTAAGTAACTGATGATAGTCATGCCAATATGATTTTGAAGTGTTTATAGAAATAAAACAATCATCGGATACTGTTTTCAATTGTGACTTAATGCTATCAATGCGGTCAACAAATTCATCCGATGCTATCACTGCTTTGGCTTCACAATTATTCACCATGGTTACAATTGCAGAATCATTGATTGAAATATTCAATGGAACCACAACCATCGAAGTGCAAATAATTCCAAGAATTGACTCCATCATTTCGTTGGAGTTTCTGGTCATTAAAACAATTCTGTCACCAGAGTTTAAGTTTAGCTTTAGTAAAGAGTGACCAATTTTATTAATAATCTCTCCTAGTTCGCTCCAGGTGACTTGCTTATCATCACAAACTAATGCAACTTTATTTGCCATCCAGCGACTATTGAGGTGAATTATCTCCGGAATGGTGCATTCCTCTGCCTGAAACCACATGTTTATTTCTTTCCCCATTGTTTTTGTTAATTATTTTTGTAAGTTTGACATTCAACGTACGTTGAATATAGATGATGTTTTTATTATTTGCAAGGAAATATAGCAGATGAATTCAGAAATGAAATCCCTTATAATTGAAACAATTATCTGTCAAATGTATAAAGTCACAATGAATAAAACTCAAAAACCGACAAATCAAAGGTTATTGGATGCAGCAGAAGTGCTATTTGCAAAAGATGGTTTTTCAGCTGTAACAGTCAGACAAATTGCAAAAAAAGCAGAGGCAGATATTTCTTTGGTTTACTATCACTTTAAGTCTAAAAGAGAGCTTTTTGAAGCTGTATTAATGAGACGGGCAAAATATCTCAACGACTTGCGGTTGGACGAACTAGAAAAAATTGAACGTCGTCATGAAGAAGATGTTCCCAGTCTGGAAGAAATTATTTACGCTTTTGTTTATCCTCTTTTGAAAAAACTTTCAGAAGATCATGATGAGTGGACACATTATTTTTCTTTAATCGCTATGGTTAATAACTCTCCAAGTTGGGGCGGACAAATGATGACAAAATACTTTGATCCTTTAGTTCATCGTTTTCTTAAGGCGATAAGAAGAGTTTTTCCTGATTGTGAAGAAGCTGATTTGTATTGGAGTTATCATTTTCTGTCCGGAGCTTTAACTTTAACTTTTGCTGAAACGGGTAGGATTGATAATCTATCAGATGGTATCTGTCAATCTTCAGACATGAAGAGCATAATAGAGAGATTACCTAAATTTATTGCAGGCGGTTTTAGTTCTCTTTGTAAAAAATAATCTTACTAGCTCTTTTCATATTAAAGATTCGGGAGAATTATTCCTGATGATTTTTTGATAATTCTTATGTTGTTTGAATCCTTTTGTTGCTTGATATTTTAATTCCAAATCGTGAGTAAGATATTTTTTTCTTGAATTTCAACAAGCGTTGGATTAATATCTGTATTCATTGAACGTACGTTCAACTATCAATAAGGGGACAAATAATGAAAATAACCAAAAAATACAACATCAAAAATAATAAATTAAGGTATGCTCTTGCGCTCGCTTTATTTGGCATGAGTTCATCTGTGATGTCACAGCAAGATGATGCAAATGCGGAAGACAATAATGACGGTGTGAATAAAGAGGTCGAAGAGATTGTCGTTACAGCTCGAAGAA
>JAGRJP010000261.1 GCA_020442665.1 Lysobacterales bacterium | reverse complement strand
AGCTCAATTTCAGTTTCATGAATGCTCATATCTTCCAGTTCCGGTTCGTCGCCTTTTTGTAAGGCTTTAACAGCCCGTTCCAGCAACTCACAATACAGGGTGAAACCAATTGCCTGAATCTGTCCGCTTTGTTCTTCTCCTAATAATTCACCGGCTCCTCGAATTTCCAAGTCGTGAGTTGCCAAAGTAAAACCTGAGCCCAATTCTTCGAGCGATACAATCGCATCGAGACGCTTTTCGGCATCGGCTGAAATAGATTTTTTGTCAGGAATAAGCATATAGGCAAAGGCTTTATGATGAGAACGACCGACGCGCCCGCGCAATTGATGCATTTGTGCCAGACCCAGTTTATCCGCCCGATTCATGATAATTGTATTTGCAGTTGGAATATCAATACCGTTTTCGATAATGGTTGTACAAACCAGAACATTAAACCGCATCTTGTGAAACTCGAGCATGGTTTGCTGAAGTTCATTCTCATGCATCTGCCCATGAGCAATTCGTACACGAGCTTGCGGAACCAGTTTTTGCACGGTTTCCGCCATTTGCTCGATAGTACGCACATCATTATGGAGAAAATAAACTTGACCGCCACGTTGAATTTCCCTTTGGCAGGCTTCACGAATAATCACATTATCCCACTCAATGACTTGAGTTTTCACTGATAAGCGAGCTTTGGGAGGAGTTGCAATAATTGATAAATCCCGCAAACCAGAAAGTGCGGTATTGAGGGTTCGTGGGATTGGCGTTGCGGTCAATGTGAGGATATCAACTTCTACACGCAGTTTTTTCAATTGTTCTTTTTGGCGAACACCAAAACGATGTTCTTCATCGATCACAATCAAGCCCAGATTTTTGAATTTGATGTCTTTTTGCAATAATTTATGAGTGCCAATCACAATATCGACTTTGCCTTTTTGTAAATCCTCAATCACTTTGTTTTGCTCCGATTTCTTTACAAATCGGGACAAAACTTCCACCCGAATCGGAAAGTTAGCAAAACGACTGAGAAAGTTTTCATAATGTTGTTCAGCCAGCAATGTGGTTGGAACTAAAATCGCAACCTGTTTGGCATCATTGGCAACCATAAAAGCAGCACGCAATGCCACTTCAGTTTTGCCAAAACCCACATCACCGCAAATTACCCGATCCATCGACTTGGGACTTTCCAAATCTTTCATGACCGCTTCTATGGCATTGAGTTGGTCATCGGTTTCCTCAAACGGAAAGCCTTGACAGAATTGCAGATAATCACTCTCGTCAATATCAATTTTCCGACCGCCACGCGATTCACGAATCGCATAAAGTTGTAATAATTCAGCCGCTACATCCTTGACTTTTTTGGCAGCTTTTTCACGAATTTTCTGCCAGCGATCACCACCTAACTTATGCCAGGGGGCCGATTCTTCGGAAGTTCCGGTATAACGTGAAACCAAATGCAAAGATGAAACCGGAACATAAAGTTTGTCACCACCGAAGTATTCCAGAACCAAAAACTCAGCTTCACCGTCAAAATTGTGAGTTTCCAAGCCTTGATAACGTCCGACACCATGATCAATATGTACTATCGGCGAACCAATATGCAATTCGCTGAGATTGCTAATCACATCATCGGGATTGGCTTTAAAGCGTTTTTTCTGTCGGCTGCGATTCGCTCTGTTACCAAACAGACAACTTTCATCCAGAATGGTTATCTTGTCAGCTAAGAAATGAGTCCCGTTTTCGATTGGAGCAACGGTAACTGCCAGCTCCATGTCTGAATGTAAAAACTCCGAAATTCCGGTGGCTTCTTGAAGGATGATATTTTGCTTTACAAACAATCGCTTAATGGTATCCAAACGACCTAAAGAATCAGCTGTGATTAAAATTCGATGGTCATTTTTTAGTTGGTTTTTGACCCAATTCACCTGATTTTCGTGTTTTGCAAGTACAAAACGATTGGGTAATTGTGTGCGAAGATCCAAAGCGTTCTCTTCATGATCAAAATAAACCGCCGGATAGGTTTGTAATTGTTCCATCACATCTTCAGGCTGTAAATACAACTCATGAGGTTCTACAATCGGTCGCTGAACATCATGTCTGCGTTCTTCATAACGAGCCTGAACCTGTTTGTCCCAAGTATTTAAAATCGCCTGAGTTTTTCCTGTGTGGAGTATTCGGGTTTGCTTGGGTAAAAAATCAAACAAAGTCGCAGTTTCATTAAAAAACATCGGCAAATAATGCTCAATTCCGGAAAATTGCACCTGCTTACGAACATCTTGGTAAATCGAACATTTATGTGTGTCCACATTAAAATGCTCCCTGAATTTCTGCAAAAATATACTTCTGCCTTTATCATCAAAAGGAAATTCATTGGCCGGCAGAATTCTTATTGTTTCCACTTCTTCAATGGAGCGTTGTGTTTCGGTATCAAATGTTTTGATCGATTCAATTTCATCATCAAATAAATCCAACCGAAAAGCCTGATGAGCGCCTGTTGGAAAAATATCAACCACTCCGCCACGAATAGCAAACTCACCCGGTTCGCGAACTTCGGGAACGCAGTGATAACCATTATTTTCAAAATTCAGCCGATTCTTGGCAATATCAAATTTGGAATTTTTCTGTAAAAAAAGCGACCGGCCTT
>JAGRJP010000260.1 GCA_020442665.1 Lysobacterales bacterium | reverse complement strand
CGGATTTTGAATCCGGCGCGTCTACCAGTTCCGCCACCCCGGCACATTTGAGGTGTGTAAGTATAAAGATTTCTTGAGTTTGTTCAAGATAAATTGCTCAAATATTTAAACTTTTTTATTATTTGTTTTTGAGGGTTAATGCGATTCTGAAACCAACCCTTGCATCTGTAAAATTCGATTTTGCGGTTGAGCGATTACTTGATGAAAACTCCTCTTTGGCACTACTCCATGCACCACCACGAATCACATGATTTTCGCAACCTGGATTAAACCATGCTGTTCCATCAACGGGCGCACGAACATAGGAATCGTGCCAACAATCCATAACCCACTCCATAACATTTCCGGCCGTATCATTTAATCCAAAACTATTTGCAATAAAACTGCCAACAGGTGCAGGTCCCCAATGTTTGTCATTATAGTTTTCAAATCCCTTTTCCCATTTGGAACGAATTACTCCTTTCGACTTATCTTGTTTTCCGGTTAAATTCTCAATAATTTCGGTTGGGTTTCCATCCCCCCAAGGGAAAATAGATGTAGTATTAGCTCTCAGTATATATTCAAATTCAGACTCCGAAAGCAAACGATAATTTTTACCGGTCTTATTCGCAAGCCATTGAGAATATGCCAAAGCATCGTTCCATGAAATGTGAATCACCGGCAAGTCATCTTTCGATTTCTTACCTAAATAATCACGCTCCCAGGTTATTTTGCTTTTATTTTTTAAGCGACCCGTTTTTAAATCATATATTTTTGATGATTTGTTCTTTTCAGCATCAGTCACATAGTTTGTATCTTCAATGAAAAGCCTGAAGTCTTTAACGGAAATTTCATTCTTACTGACTGCAAAACCATATTGGATATCAACCCGATGTAGAGGTTGTTCATTATTTAAACCTTGAGCATTCCCCATAAGGAAACTTCCTGTGGGCATTACAACCATTTCAGGTGTTTCACTATTTTTATAGAAATCAGCAAAGTTATCTAACGGCTTATATCTGCCAAATATACGAATTCTTTGAATCTCAGAGTTATATTCTGCAAATTGTTCGTCATCAACTCCTAACATTAACAATTGTTCATACATTTGCTCAGCCCGTTGTAAATTAGCTGTGTCGATTGCAGATTCGGTTTGCTGCTTGAGCCACAATAATCTTTGTTTCTTCAAATCAGTGATTCGTTGTTTTGTTGGGAGAATATTTTCAGATTCGGGATTGAGCATTTCCAATTGTTCGAGTGAGGAGTTTGCCAATTGAAAGTCAATTTCCTCTGCGGCCAATAGTGCTTCAGCAACTAAAAAATCTTCAACTTTACGAACCAATTCAATACTGTTGGGATTCTCAGTGTCCAGCATAAAACTTCGTTTTGCAATATGCCATGCATCATTATTATCAGCATTTATTACATTACCCTCAGCAATGAATTGTAATCCTTTTGGATATATCTCATTGATGGTTTTGATGGTTGAAAGTTTTTCTTCAAGATTGAGTATTTCAGCATGATTTGAATTTAGGGTTTTCAATCTTGAAATAGCAAAGGTTAAGTTGTCAGTATCGCTTTCAGAAATCGCTAAATTGCTAATATCCAGAATCTTATTAGTAATCTTCTCAGAAAGTATTTGCAAATTTTCATTCGCTTCGTCAATTGATTTTAAACTCAGAAAATAAAATAACGCATTATCATTTTCAGGCTGGAAATATCGGTCTTCATCAATAGAAAGGTTTGCTGACTTTATCAGTTCTTCACTGGTTAAGGTACTCAGAGTTTGCAAATCGAACTCCCACTGCGGAACATCGAGAATACTATCAATAGTTGGGAAATTAGTATCCGGTTGAAACTCTTTAGGCTGTTGAATTGGTATTAGAGTTTGCGAGTTGTCAGCCACTAAATCAGGTGCATCAATAAGGCGGGAATTCGATGCAGTATTTTTCATAACAACAAGAAAAACAACAAGAATGACTCCTACAATGAAAACAGCAATTTCTTTACCAGACATACAGTTATTCTATTCCGGACAGTTATCTCTCAATGTATTGCAAATTCTACCGTCAACGACGGGAGCAATTCCTCCGCTTATAAATTGAATTTTCTGGATAACCAGTTGCTTCAAACTGGAACCATTTTTATTACAATTTACAATCATACTCGAATCAATCATATCATATCCATCATGGTCTGTATTATCATCAATTATATATTGCGGAACGACAGCAAATATTTCTTCATCATTCTCTACAAACCTATCATTTTTAGACCAACGCAAGTTTGTAAATTGTTGTTTTTCCGGATTATGTGTGTATTTAAAACCTGAGGTTAATAACCAGTGACCATTTGCAGTCCACATATCTATGCTATGAGTAATAACTTTTTTTAGAATTTCACCATTAATTTTTATCAGCTTCAACTCTGTTGAGTACGGGAACATTCCCTCTATGTGCTTCTTAGTGATTGAACTGTTTGCCTCAATATCGTGATTAAGTCTGACTCCTCCTGAATTAATAAATGCAATATCGGCATGACAATGATCAAATTCTTCTCTTGCAGTATCTGCAATAAAATTACCGATATTGGTTTCAAAACGTCTGATTTCGCTTTCTTCAGCTTTTAAGGTTACTTTAGTTGTTCCATAAGCCGATTCGAGACAGTAGTCTTCTAATTTGAGTTTACGACAGTATTGCGAGTCTGTCATTACAACCATATTATTCACGATTTGTTGAACAAAGTTATCAGGTTTAAAATCTTTATCCAAATCAATAAAAGCTGGTAAAAAATGTATATTGCCATCGTGAGTTTTGCTCACTTCAATCACAGTTGCCGAAACGGCATCCGCATCCGCTTTGGTAATCCAGTGATTGTCAATTTGTTCCAGTTGACGATAGTGTTCATGACCACCAATTATTAAGTCTGGTCGGTCTTTCATATCGAGGTTCATAATTTTTCTATCGTCGGACATTTGCTGATGAGTGAGAGCAACAATCACATCAGCACCTTTTTCCTTAAGAAATCTCACATAATGTTTGGTAACTTCAACTGTATCATCAAATCCGGCGATATATTCAGGTTTCGCCATATCTGTCATTAAGCTAAATATACCGACTTTGATTCCTGAATAGTCTTTCATCAACCATTTATGCATTTTCTCAGAGCTAATCACACCTAATTCATCATCACGCTTCCAATTGATATTGGAGTCCAGCCAGTTGAATTCAGATTCATCAATTCTTTGTTGCAAGTTGGACATGTATTTCATTTTTCCTTTGTCAAATTCATGATTCCCAAAGGTAATAATCATGTCATCATCAAATTGCGGAGAAAAACCATCCAGAAAATTCAATACATGAATCATTGATTCTCCATTATCAACTCGGCTTGAAAAAGATGGATAAAGGAAATCTCCGGCGTGCAATAACAAAACTTTTTTCCCTTCACTCTCTAGTTGATTTCTTAAAGCCCTAACCCTGGCAAGACCTCCAACATTTCCTTGATCCAATCCTTCAATACGATAAACATCATTAATTGCCAGAATGACAAATGACGGAGAAGCTGAGTGTTTTTTTGTATGGCAAGAGCTTAAAACTAAGATGAAAATTAAAAATAATATTCCGAGTTTTTTAAAATTTCCTGAGTGCATATTGGTTGTTTTTGAAAAATATGTTCTAATTAGCGGATGATAACAGATTACCATTGGATTGACGATAATTCGCAATTAGAACAGCTTATTTCTCTTGAAAAAAAAGCCGCTTTAGCTTTTGACAGTGAGTTTGAGCGCGTAAATACATACTACCCGAACCCGGCTCTATTTCAGTTTCAAATTGGTGAAGAATTTTACCTATTGGACATGAAAAAACTTCAGCCAAGTGAGGATTTACAGAGTATTTTGGATAACATCATAGTCCATTCCGGCTCGGAGGATTTAGAAATTATCCAAAACATGTTTAACCGCCAGCCGAAAAATGTGTTTGACACTCAAATCGCAGCCTCTCTTTGCGGATATGGTTTGCACGTTTCCTACCAAAATCTGGTTAAAGATCTGTTGGATGTTGACTTGCCAAAAGAACACAGCCGTTCCGATTGGATGAGACGACCGCTCTCTCCTAATCAAATTAAATATGCGATTGGAGATGTAGCGCATCTTGCTGAAATGAAGAATATTTTATCGCAAAAGCTCGAAACCTTAGGAAGAATGGAATGGTTTGAGCTTGTCAGCAAAAATAAAATGTATTCGACTGATGCTAAAGAAGTTATTGAAAAACTGTTTATCAAAATTTCAAAGTCTGACCGCTTAAATATTTCACAAAAGAAGTTATTATTTGCAATTCTACAATGGCGTGAAGATTTTGCTCAGCAAAGAAACAAGCCTAGAAACTGGATCATGAAAAATGATCAAATCAGAAAAATTATCAAACTCAGACCTGGTAACAATACTGAACTCATCAAAAAAGTGGGGCTGTATGAAAAATTTGTCGAATACAATGGCAATGATTTGATTGCTCTCTATGACAGTTCTCAAAAAATACATGCCAAATCGTTACCGGATATTTTCAGACTTGATTTGAATCAAACTCAAATCTTCGCAGCTTCAAAACAGATGATGATTGAAAAATGCGAAGAGTTAGATATTCCACCTTCACTGGTTATAAATACGCAAGATTTAAAAACGCACATTGCCCGAGGGAATACTCTCAATGATATTGAGTTATGGCGGTTAATCAATGGCTAATTTGTGAGTATTTGGAAAAACACTTGCACAATTGAACTTAAAAACTAAAATACACACTTCTCGGGATGTAGCGCAGCCTGGTAGCGCACCAGACTGCATGGGGTTGTGGGGGTCGGAAGTTCGAATCTTCTCATCCCGACCAATAGAAAATTATATGAGGTTAAATATGAAAAATCCGGTAAGAGTGGCAGTAACAGGTGCAGCAGGACAAATCGGATATCAATTGCTGTTCAGAATCGCAGCAGGTGATATGTTAGGACCGGATCAGCCGGTCATTCTTCAACTTCTGGAAATTCCGCCGGCGATGAATGCGGTTCAAGGTGTGGTTATGGAATTAGAGGATTGCGCATTTCCATTACTTCATGGTGTTTTTGCCAGCGATGACCCGAATGTAGCCTTCAAAGATGCGGATTTTGCCCTTCTTGTTGGTGCTCGCCCAAGAGGGCCGGGAATGGAAAGAAGCGACCTATTGGAAGCAAACGGTGCAATTTTTACTGTTCAAGGAAAAGCTATCAATGACAATGCCAACAAAAATATCAAAGTTCTAGTTGTTGGTAATCCGGCAAATACCAATGCTCTTATAGCCCAACTATCAGCACCGGACATTAATCCAAAGCAGTTTACAGCGATGACTCGTTTGGATCATAATCGTGCGTTGGCACAACTAGCTGCTAAAACAGGAACTCAAACCAGTGACATCACAAATATGACAATCTGGGGAAACCATTCATCCACACAATATCCGGACATTTCTAATGTTAAAATTGAAGGTAAAGGTGCAACTGAAATGGTTGAAAGAGATTGGTATGAAAATGATTTTATACCAACTGTCCAACAACGCGGCGCAGCGATTATTAAAGCTCGTGGTGCTTCAAGTGCTGCATCAGCTGCCTCTTCAGCGATTGACC
>JAGRJP010000259.1 GCA_020442665.1 Lysobacterales bacterium | reverse complement strand
AAAAATAATATTATTACTTTAAGAAAAAATTAACAATTGGTGTAATATAATATCACACGCTAGAAAGATTTCTCTAAACCCTTTAAGTACGAGATTGATATGAAAATTCAAAAAAATAAAACAGTAATAATGATATCTATATTATTAAGTGTTGCAATGTCAGCATTAGCCCAAGATATAAATTTATCATATAGTGATGGAAGTGTGATTTTGCCGTTAGATACAAATGGCTCTATGACTGTAAATCCTATAACCGGAGATGTAAATGTTGTTACATCTTATTCATCAGCGGAAATCGGTGATGAGCTTGGTTTGCAACCAACGGGTATTGCTCCAAATATAAATTTCACAATTACTGAGAATGGTACAACCTCTGCAAATATATCAGCAACAATATCTAATGATGCTGTATATTGCAATAAGACTGGTGGATTATGGTCTGGATTAATCCAATCTACACCTCCAGCAAATTATGTTACCTCTGTAACACAGAACAATGTTACTACAAACGGATCATATGGTTTAACATGTGCCAACTCTTTTGGAATAACTACAGATAGTGGTAATGTAACAAATATTGTAAGTGTAAACCCGCCAGTAGTTAATGTAACAGCAAACCCCACAACAGTTACAAGTGGCGGAAGTTCAACAATAACTTGGAGTGCAACAAATACACCAACAAGTTGTACTTTTTCAAATGATTGGCCAGTAGCAGAAAGAATTATACCAACAAACTCTAATCCATTGAATTTTACAGTTACAAGCATTACAACATCTAAATTATATACAGCGACATGTTCAAACACAGCAGGTTCAGATTCAGATAGTGCAAGTGTAACTGTGACGACTGGAGGTCAGAACCCTAATCCATGGCCTAGTTGTGCTGGAACAGGAGCATATATTTTAAATGGGGCTGAAGATAGAACGATTTTAGCAAATGGTTCATCAAATGGTGGGTCATATAATGGAGAATATGAAGAAATATTTGATACCACAGATCCGGTTCAGTTTCCAGGTGATGTTGGAATTACGATGTATTTATCAATAACTAAAAACCAATATGTAGCAGCGCAATTTAACTCTGGAACTCCAGGTAGATATGCCCGCTACTCACTCAATCCTCCAGGAAATGAACAAGGTCCTCTTTCCGATGCTACAACAATTACTATCAGTGAATGTCCGGGTGACTTTAATGAACATCTAGGGCAATCTACATGTAAATCAAATGGATCAGCAACAGGTTCGTTATATTGGTCTGATATGCCTGATGCAAATCCAAATTTATTTTGTAAGATAGATAGAAATAAGACGTATTATTTAAACATTGTTCATTCAAATGATGTGTCTTCAAATTATCAGAATTCTGGATGTGATAGTAGTTATTGTGGATTAATAATGACTTTAAGAGCCGCAACAAATCCGCAGTAAATAATGGAAAGAAATATGAAAAAATACTTCATCTTGTTAACTATATTAATGTTCAATGGCTATTCGAGTGAATATTTAGTTAGACAAGGTGAAGTTGAAATATCCATTGAAGATGTTGCGGGGTTTATTTATCAGTTACCACCCAATGTAAGAAAAGGTTTTTTGGAGGACATAACTAGATTAGATAGTACATTAAAAACATTGTTGAATTATAAACATGTATACAATTATGTAATTGCAAATGATTTATTTGATGTAGACGAATTAGCTACAAAAATTAAAAATGAAATATTACAGTATGACTTTAAAATAGGTGAAAACTTTAGTCTAATTGAAAAAGATGTAATACTGAATCAAATTACAGATTTTTTTATAGTTAGAAATGTTTATAGAAAGTTTCAAGATGTAGTACTAAATTCAATATCAGATGAAGAATTAGTAGATATGGCCGAAGAATATTATACGATAAATCATAAAAATTATTTAGTACCTGAATCACGTGGTATTATTTATCTTTCTGTAATGTACTCAAGTAATGAAAATGATAGAAAACTTAAAACATCTCAATTGAGTGATTTAAGAAAAAGGCTCATAAATGATGGTAAACAGTTGTCAGAAATAAATGAAATTGAACTAGAAGAAATTGGAGCAATTTTATCGGATGAAATTGAAAATTACATATATGATCCAAATCAAGAAGAGTTTTCTAAGTATGTATTTAGTATGAAAGAAAAGGGAATTCAAAAAGATATTCTGGCATTAAATGAAAACTTACTATTGCTTGTTGAGATAACATCTGTGGATAAAGAGCATCAAATTCCATTCCAAGAAGTTAAAGAGGATTTATTGAAACAGCTAAAAATGGAAAAAGCCGAAAGAGATATCAATAATATTTTATTGAAAATTACTAATGATAAAGTTGAAGTAAATGAAAGTAAAATATTAGATTTGAGAACATATTTTAATTAAACAATTTATTGATTAATAGATTAAATTGTTCCCTTTGAAATCTCACATTTAATATTATTTATTTCGAACTCCTAACTCAGAGTTAATGAATTAGTGATTAAATATCAGTACATTATTTTAAATTAAGGGATGGATGGGTGAGAATTATTTGCTTCAGTAAAGTTAACATCAATGATATTTTTAAAATTTAAAAATATCATTGTTTAGTACTAAGAATAATAAACCCTAATTCGTAAAATAGAACAATTATAGAACTAGGGCTATGTGAAATATTATATTAATTATATATATTATCTTTTTTTTACAGATATTTGAATGAAAATTTAGTAACTTTAATATCTGTATTCAGGAAATACGTAATTCAGTCTTTCTTTAAGCAAAGCAACTTTATCAGTTTCACCCTTACTTTGATATCTTGAAATTGCAGCTACAATTTCCTCAGGAGTACGCAAACTTGACATGTAATTCCTAAATCGAACAGAATTAAGTGTTGCTTCTTTAATTTCTTGAGGAGTAGCCTCTTGTATAGAATCAGTATCTTCATTATTTTGAGGAGATTTTATATCATACGTGTCTTGAATTATTGGTTTAGGAGTATTTTTAGGTTTATTATTCAATTTTACAACTTCAACATTAACGATTTCAGAGTTGTCGACACGAAAAAAATCAGTAGCCGCAAATGCAACGATGAAAAGTACTGCCGCGATAGTAATTATATAAATAATAGTGTTATTTGATTTTGTAGCCATAAATAGTAATAAAATAAATTAAAAAAAATTAGATTGTATAAAACAATATATGTTCCCTATTTTAATAAAAAATAAGTACAGATACTATTTTAATCATTATAATTAGCGGATTGTTGAATAAAAGCGTACTTAGAATTTGTCTCATATCATTGAAGTTAAATCGATATCCAAAATTTTTCCGAATGTAAATACTGCGAAAAAAAGATTAAAATCATTAATATCGTTATTACTAAATAATGGTTTTAATGAAGGGAGCAAAGTTCTTGAGAATATTAACCTTGATGTAGCAAAAGGAGAGTCACTGGCCATTATAGGTAAGAATGGTGCAGGAAAGAGTACATTATTAAAAATTATTAGTGGAGTCATCAAACCCAATAGTGGAGAAGTAATAGTAAGTGGTAAAATTGGCGCCCTTTTGGAGTTGGGTAGTGGCTTTCATCCAGAATATACGGGTAGAGAAAATTTAAAGATGTCAGCTGCTTTGGCAGGTTTAAATGATAAGGAAATTAAGGAAAGTATCAATCAGATGATTTCATTTGCTGATATTGGAGAATATATAGACCAACCGGTAAAAAATTACTCTTCAGGGATGGTTGTCAGACTGGGTTTTAGTGTTATTACCGTAACAAAACCGGATTTGCTGATAACTGATGAAGTATTAGCGGTTGGCGATACTGAATTTCAAAGAAAATGTATAGCATGGATAGACAACTATTTAGAAAATGGAGGTACACTGCTTTTAGTCTCCCACAGCATATATCATGTTCAAAAATTATGCAAACATGCTCTTTGGTTAGAAAATGGGAGAATAAAGAAATATGGAGATTCTTTTGCAGTATCACAAGAATATCAAAGTCATTATGAAAAGAAAAGCGAAAACAAGACAACCTCAATCAACAAGGATATGACGAATTATCATGTTGAAAGTTTAAGAATCTTGAATATAAATGATGAAGAAATCAATTTTATTGAAACATACGATGACTTGATAGTCCGAGTGAGGGTTCATTCTCCTGATGAAAGAGTCCCAGGATTAGTTCTAGGTATAGTCAGAAAAGATATACCTGTTTATGGAACAATATCAGATAAACATAAACCCAAGGCGATAAAAATTTCAAAAAATTGCTATGAGTTCAAAATAGTTTATAAAAACTTAAAATTACTTTCTGCTGACTATGAAATTAAAGCGCATGCTATGGATCCTGAATGTTTAAGATTGATGGATGAAGTTATAAAACCACTAAGGGTTCAATCTAACACTACAGATATGGGAGTCGTGGAACTTGAAACTGATTGGAGTAACAATGATTGATATTGTAATTCCAATCTATAATGCTTTTGATGAATTGAAAGATTGTTTAAAAAGTGTTGAAAATAACTTAGAAAAATACATAAGGGTGATTTTAATCAATGATGCTTCAACAGATGAAAGAATAGATTCATATCTGAAAAAAAAAGCTGAAATAAATGCATGGTTATACATTAAGCACGAGGTCAATCAAGGTTTTGTGAAAACTGCTAATGAAGGTTTAAGATTGAGTGGAGATCACACAATTTTATTGAATTCTGACACAATTGTGACAAGGAATTGGCTCAAAGCTTTTGAAAGAGCAATTGTTAGCGTTGGAAACTTAGGAACAGCAACTCCTTGGTCAAACAATGCAGAAATCTGTTCTTTTCCGTGTTTTTTAAAGAATCAACCAGTTCCGCAAAATTTGGATGAAATATCAGAGACAATTTTTGAATCACACCAACCAGAGTACCCAGAAATTCCAACAGCAGTCGGGTTCTGTATGCTGATAACGTCGTTGGCAAAGGAGAAAGTTGGGTATTTTGATGAAGAGCATTTTGGTCTTGGTTATGGTGAAGAGAATGATTACTCTCTTCGTATCAGTAAAGCAGGATTATTAAATGTCCTATGTGATAATGCTTACGTTGCTCATATTGGGAATAAATCTTTTAGTGACTTAGGACTAAAACCGAATGAAAGCACTATGCAAAGATTATTACAAAAGCACCCTGATTTCTTATTGAAAATTCAAAGATATATTGAGAATGATTCGCTTTCCGGTTTGCGTGAAAAGCTTTTGCAGCGGATAAATAATTCAGTATATAAATTTTGAATATAATAATAAAAATGGATAAAGAAAAGAAATTAGAATTTACCGGTGAGAGGTTCACACCGGAATGCGTCAGAGAAATCTGGTATGAGCATTATCATCGTTACGCTTTTACACGTCATCTGGTAAAAAATAAAACAGTTCTTGATGCTGCCTGTGGTGAAGGATATGGTAGTAATATTTTGGCAGAGAATGCTAAAAAAGTAACTGGACTAGATATTGATTTTGATAGTATTAATCACGCAAACTCTCGATATAAAAAAGAAAATATTACATTTGTCCGGGGTTCATGTACAGAGCTCCCATTTGAAGATCAATCATTTGATGTTGTTGTATCATTTGAAACTTTGGAACATTTAAAAGAGCAAAGTCAAATGTTGTCAGAGTTTAAAAGAGTTTTGAAAAATGATGGGTTGCTAATAATTTCAACTCCAGATAAGAAACATTATTCAGATGCAACTGGATTCACAAATGAATATCATTTAAAGGAATTATATAAAGAAGAGTTTGAGGGCTTACTCGGAGATTTTTGGGAAAATGCAATATGGTATTCACAATCCATGGCTTTTCATTCGATATTAGAGAGACATAATTCTTCAAAAATGTCCTATAAAACAGATGTTTTAACTGAAGAACAGTTTGATACACAAAAAGACATAATAAAACCAATGTATTATGTCGTTGTAGCAGGTGATAATCTGAGAGGCCTGAGTTTGCCGGATATACATCTTTTTGCTGATGTTCAACAATCGGTCTATGAACATTACAACAAAACAATTAGAGATTACATTTATTTAGCCAATAAGCATAATGACTTGATAAAAACACATGAAAAATTGTTATCCATCCCCATATTGGGAAGAGTTTTTAGATATATAAATAAGAGGAAATAGATGGAGTTTGAATTTAATTTTGGTTCACAAACTGTTTCTAAGGGCATTAAAGCAGGCCAAGAGCTTTATGCATCAGTATCTGGTGTCGTGCTTACACTTTCGTCCGAAGAACTGGTTTTTATGAATAAAGAAACCGGAGAAAATCATGTAATGACACATCAAGTCCTACATGCTCTAAGTTTATGTCAGAATTTCAGACCGCTAAGTCAACATATTTATAATATTAGTCAATCAATACCAGAGCTAAAAAATCAAACTCAGGCAATAGAAAAAGTTGCCGATTTTCTGATAAAGAATAAGTTGCTGATTGAAGATAAGGATTGGATTGTGCAAATCTCTGAGTCTCAGGAGTCCATGGCAGTTCAGTCGGCAGGATTAGTAATAAGAACTTGTGATAGACCGGGACAGTTAAAAAGAATGTTACAGTCTCTGGTCAAATATCAGGAAAAATTTGGAATAAACCATCCTATTCAAGTTTATGATGACTCAACAACTGAAAAAAAAGAAAAGGAAATAGAGACCGTTTGTAAAGAGTTTGCGGGATTAGTCAAAATCAGTTTTTATGGAAAGACATGGCAGAGTCAATTTGTGAATATGTTAAAGAATGAGTTTACTGAATCTATAAATGAAATAGATTGGCTGCTTCAAAGGAATAATGATGGTTTTACCGGTGGAAGAGTGTGGAATTTTGCATTGCTTAATAATGCCGGTAAGAAGTTTTTGTTTTACGATGATGATTATATTTTTGAGCCACGAATTATTGAAGAATCAAAATCTGTGGATTTGGACGGAAGACTGGGATTAAGTGTTGGGTTTGCGAATAATTTATCAGAAATCAGAGACTCTTCGCGAGAATATGACAGGGATGTTCTATCAGAAATGTTAGATACCTGCGGAAAGTCAGTAGGGAATTGGCTTACTGAATCAAATCTAGAGATTAACTCAGTAGAGAGTTTAAATTTGCTTGAGTTACAAAGGATTGATAATAGCTCGATAATTAAATTTACAGGTAATGGTACATGGGGTAGTCCACGATCAGACTCAAACTATTGGCTATATAACCTAGATGAAAACCAGAAACAGGAATTCTGGAAATCGAGAGAAAATTATCTCGACAATATAGAAGCATCAAATCTCATGCACTATACTGAAAACTATGAGTTTTTGGGACTAACGAAGTTCTCACCATCAGCAATTGATAATTCAACTTTAATGCCATTTGCTTTTCCGTTTGAAAGAGTTGAGGATCACTTTTTTAATGCAATATCTCTTTTCTGTTACCCAAACCAAGTTTCACTGCATTTTCCTTTTATGATGGGACATATTCAGTCGTCAAAAAGAGATCGTGCAAATTCAAACCACATTGCAATCAAGCCCAATTTCAATAAATTCATTGCAGATTTTGCTCTTACATTATTAGGTAGTACAGATGCTAAAGACCCTGTTTTAAGAATGAGAACATTGTCAAAATATATTTCTGGATTGGCTAATTCAAGTGATGAAAATATACATAATCGGCTCAAAGAATATTTATCACAAATGCGATCAGATGTTATTTTGAGTATGCAAGAGCAGATGAGGAAATCGCCTGATGCTCCCGTTTATTGGCAGGCTGATGTGAGAGAAATTATTGAAGCTAATGGCAAAGCTATCATACAAAATAGTGTTCCCGTGCTAAATGGATGGGGAGATAATTTAAGTAAAGAAGAGTGTGTCAACATGGCTCGCAAAAAAATTACAGATGTAGCTCGGGCAATGGAATTATGGCCTGAGTTGTGGAGTTTTTGCCAAGTAAATAAATGATTTCCTGTACAGTTGTTATTGTTAATTTTAACACTGGTGAATTGTTAAAGGATTGTGTGGCCTCGGCAATTACAAATGATATTGTCAATCGAATTGTTGTCGTAGATAATTGCTCCACAGATAACAGCATGGAGCTACTCACGGATAGTAAAAAGCTGACCAAAATTTATCGTGATATTAATCCGGGATTTGCTTCAAGTTGTAATCTGGGAGCTGAAAAAGCAAACACGGAATACTTATTGTTTCTAAATCCGGATTGCATTCTCACGGATAAAGAAACAATTTCTACATTAATAAATAATTTACAGCAAAATGTAAATTCTGCAATTGCAAGTTGTTTGATATTAAACCCAGATGGTTCTGAGCAAAGAGCCAGTCGCAGAAGGCTTCCAACTCTTTGGCGAGCAATCAAAACTTACTCTGGAATTGAAAAACTGGCAATAATATGTCATTGCTTTGCTGGTGTGAATTTATTTTATCAGCCAATGCTAAAGGCGGTTCAAAAGGTAGAAGCCATTTCAGGTGCTTTAATTTTAATTAAGAAAAAAGTGTTTGATGAAATTGGAGGTTTTGATGAAAACTATCCTTTGCACTTTGAGGACTTGGATTTGTTCAAACGGGTGAAGGATAAAGGTTATGATGTTTTGTTTAATCCGAATGTGAGTGCGGTTCATCATCAAGGAACCTCTAGTCAATTCAACTCTAAAGTTTCAGAGTTTAAAAAACAGGGCTTGCGAAGATATTTTCACAAGCACTGTTCATGGATTTCCTCCAAAATGATTAATATACTTAGCCGCTTTTTATGACAGTTTTTTGTATTTGATTCGATGAGGCTGAGGAATATCTCCAAAACGACGTTTGTAATCCTGTTCATACTCAGAATAATTTCCTTCAAAAAACTCCACATGGGACTCGTCTTCATAGGCCAGTATATGTGTTGCAATTCTGTCCAAAAACCAACGGTCATGCGAAATGACCATCACTGAACCTGAGAAATTGAGAATCGCTTCCTCTAAAGCGCGTAGTGTTTCCACATCCAGATCATTTGTAGGTTCATCAAGTAGCAAAACATTACCACCGGATTTCAAAACTTTGGCGAGTTGCAAACGGTTGCGTTCACCACCGGAAAGATTTTTGACTTGCTTCTGTTGATCGGCTCCTTTGAAATTAAAACGACTGAGCCAAGCTCGAACAGGAATTGTATAGTTGCCAATCTTTAGGACTTCATTTCCTTCACCAACGTCCTCCCATAATTGCTTATCATTTTGTAAATCTTCACGTGATTGACTGACATATGCGAGTTCAACTGTTGGGCCAACGTGAACACTTCCATTATCAGGTTTTTCGGTTCCTGCAATCATGTTAAACAATGTTGACTTTCCGGCACCATTGGGTCCAATAATTCCGACAATTGCTCCTTGAGGAACTTTAAAACTGAGATTGTCAATCAGCAGTTTATCTTCAAATGCTTTAGAAACATTTTGAAACTCAATCACATCTTCGCCCAATCGAGGACCTTGAGGGATATAGATTTGATTGGTTTCATTGCGTTTTTGGAACTCTTTGGATTGCAGCTCTTCAAACTGTTTTAAACGAGCTTTGGATTTGGTTCTTCTGCCTTTAGCATTGGAACGAACCCACTCCAATTCTTGTTTGATGGTTTTCATGTGTGAGGCTTCATCACGCTTTTCCTGAATCAGCCTTTGTTCTTTTTGTTCCAACCAAGAACTGTAGTTACCGTGATAAGGGATTCCATGTCCACGATCTAATTCTAAAATCCACTCAGCAACATTATCCAGAAAATAGCGATCATGCGTGACAGCAACAATAGTTCCTGAAAAATCAGCTAAAAAACGCTCCAACCATGCAACTGTTTCAGCATCTAAATGATTGGTTGGTTCGTCTAACAACAGCATATCCGGCGCAGACAACAAAAGCTTACACAATGCAACACGGCGTTTCTCACCACCTGATAAATTAGCTACTTTTGCATCCCAAGGTGGAAGTCTTAAAGCATCAGCAGCACGTTCTAAAGTTCTATCCAGTTCCCAACCATTGGCAGTTTCGATTTTTTCTTGAAGCTCCGCTTGTTTAGCAAGTAAATCATTCATCTCGTCATCAGTCATTTCCTCGCCGAACTTCATCGAAATTTCATCAAACTCATCCAGCATGGCTTTGACTTCTGCCATACCTAATTCGACATTTTCTCTAACAGATTTCTCTTCATCCAGTTCCGGTTCTTGAGGAAGATAACCGATTTTAATTCCCGGTTGCGGACGCGATTCACCATTATATTCTTTATCAACACCGGCCATAATGCGTAAGACGGTGGATTTACCGGCTCCATTTAAGCCGAGAACACCAATTTTGGCTCCCGGGAAAAAGCTGATGGAAATGTCTTTAATGATTTCTTTATTCGGAGGAACAACCTTGCTCACCCGATTCATTGTATAAATGTATTGTGCCATTAGTTTGGTATAAATTTAAAGTTTGATATCTTACAATAAAACAGTAACTGAACATATGTAAAAATAATGCAAGATGTGTTTTAATGTTTAAATAAAAAATATCTGAGAGTGTTTGTTTGAGAAAAAAGTTTATATTATTTGTCTTGTTTATTGGGCTGCCTGCATTTGCACAAACCGATAAAGTCTTGTTAGTTGGTGATAGTTGGGCTCAGCAACAATACTCAGATGATATTCATAATGCTGTTTTTGATGTAAACGGATACACAAATATAAGAATATTACAAAATGCTGATGCCACAGCAGTGGTCATTGACGGAACAACGGCAGGAGATTGGGTGGTTCCGTCTGAGTTACAGAAAATTACAGATGCATTAATAAATAACCCGAGTGTTGATACAGTTCAGCTGACTCTGGGAGGGAATGATTTTTTGGACAACTGGAATACTTCTATGACAATGATGGAAGTCGATGCTTTGAAAAATCAAATAGTAGCTGATTTGCAAACAATAATTGATGCTATTTTAGCAGTTGATATTAATATTGAAATTGTCCTGAGTTTCTATGATTATCCGAATTTTGAAGAGACATTGGGCGGGCTTGTGGGAATTGTCTGTTCCGATTTATACAACAACATGATGCAACCATCAACAACAGAGTTAAACACCATGGCTTTAGAGTTCACTTCTGCATTTGCTCAAATTGCCAGCCAAAATCCAAAAGTGTTTCATGTTTCTCATTGGGGCAGAATGCAAAATGCTTATGGTTCTTCAGATGGTTCGATTGGTCCGGGAGTGATTCAGCTTCCGGGAGATGTCAGTTTAACCAGTCCCTTGATTGCCATGCGAGAACATGATTTTGGTATATTCACAGAAAGAGATTGTTTTCATCTTACACCTGAAGGCTATGATATTCTCGTTCAGGCACTATTTGAAGAATATTATCAGTATCGCTTTGATACCATTTTTAAGTCTTTGTTTGAATGAAGGCCTTTCAGAATCAATTTAACCATTAGTTTGAGTCTT
Source organism: Lysobacterales bacterium (assembly GCA_020442665.1). GTDB lineage: Bacteria > Pseudomonadota > Gammaproteobacteria > Xanthomonadales > Marinicellaceae > NORP309. The sequence continues at coordinate 5,125 of JAGRJP010000259.1, read as the reverse complement.
CTGGATAAATAGTAGGTTTGGATAAAATTCAAACAGTATTAATATAAAGATAATACTGTTTGAATTTTCAAAACTTAATTAGTGAATTATTGAACACCACATGCAGTTAAACAGCGTTGAAGACCTCTTTCGTCCCAAGTACCATATATTGCTAAACAATTTTGCACACATTGTTGGTAGTTTTGAGTCGAAGAATTCTGTAATAAAAAGCTAGGTTTAGCTACTTTATTTAATAAAAATAGTGCTTGTTGAACTTCAGTTGCTGAATTATCTTTTACCTCAGTCGTGGCAATGGCTGAGCTGAAAGAAATAGATGCGATTAATGCTAGTAATATCTTTTTCATGTTTTTTTATCCTATATTTTTGTTTTTAAAAAATAAATCCATTCGATGTTTGAAATCCATTAATGATTGCATTTTGCAAATCATGTTTCTATGATAGGTAATTATTTTGAAATTCGTTATCAAGAAAAGGACAAAAACTTCTATATTATTTGATAAAAATTTATTATTAAGGATTCATTTTTATGTATTTAGGACAATATCTTGAAACGACTCATGCTAGATATATACAATCCAAAATCCTTCAACATTAACTGAGAGATTATTTATGAAATATAATAAAAGCATGTTCATTTCAATTATTGGTGTTATGGTTGTTTCAAACTATGCTATGGCACAATTCGGACAACAATCAGAAGATTATAAAGCCTGTAATTTCCATGATTTTACTTATACAATTGTACCAGTAGGAAACTCTTGCCCATTAAATCATCCTAATATTCCCCCTAGTGGGAATCTGAAACTCCATGAAATAGGATATCCAAATCATATTACTCACCCCGGAGATGAGAAGGTGTTAAATGTACACAACTCTAATTGTTATGATGAAGAGTTGGGTGGGGAATAAACACCTTTAAGCTGATAATTAACTTGAATAGTGATTGGGCAAACAAACCATTACCTCAATCACTGTTTTATTTTGATTCGAATAAGTTGTATAAGTCCGTTATCTATATACAATTACATGGAAATAATTTTGATAAGCTTTTAGGATTAATTTAAATTAAAAAATATCACCTACTCATTTTAATTCTCTTACTTTCAGGTGCTTTTTGCACTTTTTATTGCTGTGCAACCATACCTGTATTTAAGCATATTGGTATGAAGCAAGGATTGACTTCATCACTTGTTCGTGCAATAGAAAAGGATTTAAGTGGTTTTCTATGGGTGGGAACAATAGATGGTTTATACAAGTTTGATGGATACCAGTTTACCAAAATAAGCAATCCAGTCGGAAGAAAAAATATCTATATTAAAAGTTTGTTAGTGGATGATGAAAACTTTCTTTGGGTTAACACCAGAGAAAATGGTCTGTTTAGGTATAAAGATCTCATGTGGGAAGAGATTAAATTTTCAAAGAGCTTTGTATCTAACTCTGTACAAGTTTCATCTTTGGAACTGATTTCAGGTGGCATTTGGCTAGGTACAAAAGATGGTGTTGGCATATTTTCGAAAGAAAATCATGAAGTTGTTCCACTAGAAAGTATTGCTAATAAAAATGTGGGGTCACTGTCTGAATATAAAAAGGAGGTGATTATTGGAGCAGATGGGAAAATAATCTTTCTGGATTTGAGCAATATGAATATAGAGACCTACACTATTCCGGGTAATAATGAACAAGTTTATATTCATGATTTGACAGTATATGAAGATATTGTTTGGATAGCAACCTCAACCGGTCTTGAAAGATTTGACATGAATAGTAAAGAATTTCTGATCCACTTCGAGGAATTAAGGGATACAAGAGTCAAAAAGATTATAGAAAATAGTGGAAAAATTTGGGTTTCGACAATTGATAAAGGGATTTTTTATATAGAAAATAACAAAATTATTTATCATTTTTATTATTCAAATGATAGAACCTCATTTTCTGATCAGTTTATCTACACTATTTATATTTCTGATAATTTGTTATGGGTTGGAAATTTCTATAATGGATTGAATGTATTAGATATAAAGTCATTGAATTTCACATATGAAAATAATAGTAAAGATAGTTTTTACTGTTCTCGATCCTCAAAAATATACAGTTTTTACCCGGTAAACAATGCAATTATGCTCTTTGGTACGAGTGATGGTTTGATTGAATATGACCGATTGTCTGGACGCTGCGACAGGATGTCAAATAACAATAATGATATAGATTTATTAGTCTATGATATTAAAAAATTTAATCAAATATTTTATATCTCAACATCACAAGGACTTTATACTTTAGACAGTGATAGCAATATATTGATTGAATCAGGATTCAATAGGGTAACTCTATTTTCTTATTTTGATTCTGGTTACCTTTATTTGGGTACGATGAATGGCTTGTTTAAATACGATATAAAAACTCAAAATTATCATAAAGTTAATTTAACAGATAAAATAGGGTTTTTAATTTATAAGAAAAATTCTGCTGGTAAGCACTTTTTTTTAACAACAGAAGATTTAATTTATACATTAAAAGACAATAATTTTACAAGACTAGATATAGTTAATAATAGTATAAATGGTGCTATTACTTCATTCAGTTTTAATAATGATGAACTTGTAGTTGGGACACTAAATAATGGTATATATAAATTTAATACTGAGTTTCAACTCACTTCCTCCAATCCACTGAACTATGAAGTTTCGGTTAACAGTATTTTATCAGACCAGGAAAATAAGTATTGGCTAGGGACAAATAATGGACTTTTACATATGGATTTTAAAAAAAACAAAGTCATAAAATATCAAGATATAGCAGGTCTGGATACCAATGTTTATTTACAGAACTCGGCTTTAAGAACTGTGGATGGAGAGTTTTTTTTTGGATTATCAAGTGGAATGGTTAGTTTTTATCCTCAAGACATAAAAACTCATAGCGCTCCTCCAAATATTGTCTTAACTGAGTTCAAAAGATTTGGTAAACAGGTTGTGCCGAACTTGAAACAAGACGACTTTCTCCTTGAAAAGTCCATTAATGAACTTGAAAGTTTAGAACTAACTCACAAAGATTACGTCATTGGATTTGAGTTTGCAGCTCTTGATTTTGCAGCACCTGAAAAGAACCAGTATGCTTATAAGCTCGAAGGTTTTGACCCGGACTGGACTTATGTTTCAGCAGATGAAAGAACAGCAACCTATACCAACTTACCATCGGGGAATTATACTTTCAGAGTCAAAGGTTCAAACAAAGATGGAGTTTGGAATGAGGAAGGCAAATCTTTAAAAGTTAAAGTTTATCCTGCACCTTGGTTATCATGGTGGGCTTATACAATTTATGTTTTCACATTCTTTGCACTTTTATCTTGGTACTTACACAGGAAAAATAAAAGGAATCTAATGATTACAAATATGCTGAAAGAGCAGGTTGAGGAAAGAACCTCGGAGTTACAGGTGCAAAAGCAAAAGGTTGAAACTTTATTGGTTAAAAAGAACGAAATGTTCGCTAATGTTTCTCATGAATTCAGGACTCCTTTGACGTTGATACTTGGTCCTGTTCATAAATTATTGAAATCAAATCTTAGGTATGAAGATATCAAGTCGTTAAAAATGGTCAACAGGAATGCCAACAGACTTTTGACAATGATTGAACAGTTGTTATTGTTGGCGCGAGTGTCAGGGAGTGAAAAAATCGTATTTAAACCTCAATTGGTCGCACATCAGGTTTTATCCATCTTTGAGATTTTTAAACAGTCGGCTGAAGAAAAAGGTATAAAAATTATATTAAGCGAAAATAAACCATTAGCAATAAACGTCGTTGAAAATACGATAGATACAATTCTCGGTAATTTGGTATCCAATGCGATTAAATACACTCCTCATGGCGGTAAAGTTATTGTGAGTTCCTATTCAAAAGATGGAAAGGCAATTATTCAAGTATCAGATACAGGATGTGGCTTGGATGAAAACCAAAAGAATGAAATTTTCAATCGTTTCCAACGTCTGGATTCTCATGCAAATATTGATGGAGTTGGTTTGGGGCTGTCAGTTGTTGAGGAAATGGTCAAAATAAACAAAGGAACTATCAATGTTGAGAGTGAAAAAGGGGTTGGTAGTACTTTTACGGTAGTTTTTGATGCAATTGATGCTCAAGAAATATCAGAAACTCCGGAAAATAATAATCACAGACTTGTTAGTCAGTTGGCAAGAAATTCGAGTTTGGAATTTGAGAAACAACAGGAGGATGTCGTTTTCTTGGGTAATAAGAAGAATGACACAATTCTAATTATTGAAGACAACGATGATATGAGGGAGTACATTACGGATACTTTGAAAGATCATTTTTATTGTATTGTCACAAATCGAGGTAAGTCCGGTGTTGCTTTAGCAATTGAGCATGTCCCGGATATTATTCTTTGTGATGTCATGATGCCGGAAATGGACGGCTTCAAAGTGAGTAGAATCATAAGATCTGATTCTCGTACCTCTCATATTCCTTTAGTTCTTCTGACCGCTCTCCATGAGAAACAATACCGAATAAAAGGCTGGAGAGAAAATATTGATGCCTATTTAACTAAGCCGTTTGATAATCAAGAGCTAATTCTGCAACTGAATAATATTCTGACAATCCGGAATTTGCTCAAACAAAAGGCAAAAGAACATGTTAAGGCCGGTAAAAATGTTGATATGGCTAGCGATTTACCAAAAGTGGATCAGAACTTTATTAACAAATTGAATAAAATTATTGCAGATAACTATAAAAATCCAAATTTACAAAGACCTCAAATAGCATCAGCCATGGCGGTTAGTACCAAACAGTTACAAAGAAAACTGAAGGCATTGATTGATAAAAACCCAATGGATTTACTCAAGGAGTATCGTTTGACTAAAGCGGCTGAGTTGCTTAAAGATGGCTATCAGGTCAGTTTTGTCTCCGATGAATGCGGATTTAATTCGCTTTCACACTTTTCACAGGTGTTTAAAGAGCAATATGGAACTCCACCGAAAAAATATCAACAGATGACTCGAACTCAAAGCTAAGATTGATATTTATTTTTCAACTTAACATAATGTTTTGCTGAATACTCCAACTGCTGAATTTGTCTTTCAGTTAAATCTCTGACTTTTTTTGCCGGGTTGCCCATCCA
>JAGRJP010000258.1 GCA_020442665.1 Lysobacterales bacterium | reverse complement strand
GCTCAACTGGATGTGTTCAAACGTCAAATATTTCCTGTACCGACAATCGGGGAAACTGCCGATTATGGCGTGACTGTTTTTGAAGATGATGATATTCGAGCATGGCATCAAAACGATGAAATCCTGATTGCCAGCTTTAAAACTAAGAAGAACATCATCACTGACGGAGTTCTTTCAGGAATTCAAAAAGCAGTTGAAGTTGCTGAAAAGGGCTTCAAAGGACTGGTACTTTGGCAATATTCTGAGCCATTCACATTAGGCGCCAACCTGGCTCCTGCTGCTATGGCAATTTCCGAAGGAAAAGTGGAGCTGGTTGAACAATTAGTAAATAAATTTCAACAAACATCTCAAAAACTTCGCTTCTCACAAGTACCAACCATTGTTGCTACCAGAGGCTTAACACTTGGAGGTGGTTGCGAATTCTCCATGAATGCCACATCAGTTGTGGCTGCTTTTGATTCGTGGATTGGTTTGGTAGAAGCCGGTGTTGGCTTACTTCCAGCCGGTGGTGGTTTGAAAGAAATTGCTCGCCGTACATCCGAAGATTTTGAAACCGGTGACCTCTACCCTCAACTCGAACATTTTTTCAAATTGGTCGCTATGGCACAGGTTTCAGGTTCAGCATCCGAAGCCAAACAATGGAAACTGCTGAAACCATGTACCGATGTTGTGTTCAATAGCCACGAAGTTCTTTATGTTGCCAAACAAAAAATTCAATGGTTGAATGCCAAAGGTTACAGAGCTCCTGCTGAAGACACTCAAATCCGGGTTGCGGGACAAGCCGGTATTGCAAATATGAAAATGATTCTGGCAAATATGATGGCGGGACACATGATGAGTCCTCACGATTACGAAATAGCTGTACGAATTGCAACCGTGATTTGTGGTGGAGATGTTGACCGTGACTCATTGGTTACCGAACAATATTTATTAGATTTAGAGCGAAAATTGTTTATGGAGCTGATTCAAATGCCAAAAACACTTGCTCGAATCGAACACACTTTGACAACCGGCAAACCTTTAAGAAACTAATCTATTGGAGAATATCATGAAACAAACACAAGAAGTTTATATTGTAGAAGCTGTCAGAACTCCGATTGGTAAAGCTCCAAGAGGAATGTTTAACAAAACACGTCCGGACGATTTATTGGCTCATTGTTTATCAACGATGCTGGCGCGTCATCCAGACTTTGATAAAAATGAAATCGGTGACATTGTTATTGGTTGTGCTATGCCTGAAGCCGAACAAGGGATGAATGTAGCTCGGATTGCCAGTTTACTGGCTGGTATTCCTGATACCGTTCCGGCAATGACGATCAATCGTTTTTGTTCATCCGGTGTGCAAGCAATTGCTATTGCTGCCCAACAAATAGCAACCGGACAAATGGATTGTGCCATTGCGGGTGGAACAGAAAGCATGAGTATGGTTCCAATGATGGGACATAAAATAGCCATGAATCCAAAAGTTTTTATAGATGATAATATTGGAATCGCCTACGGCATGGGAATTACCGCTGAAAATGTAGCGACTCAATGGAAAGTCAGTCGTGAAGCACAGGATGAATTCGCTTATAACTCACACATGAAAGCAATGAAAGCCATTCAGGATGGTCTTTTCAAAGATGAAATCATCCCTTATGAAATTGAATCAAGGGCCGCCAATCTGGTTAATGCAACAACCCAAGTTTCAACGCATCAGGTTGATACAGATGAAGGCCCAAGACCGGATACCAGCATCGAAGTGTTATCAAAATTAAGACCGGTTTTTCGCATGGGTGGGTCAGTTACTGCCGGAAACAGTTCACAAATGAGTGATGGTGCCGG
>JAGRJP010000257.1 GCA_020442665.1 Lysobacterales bacterium | reverse complement strand
TGAGAGACGGATTCTGTGGTTAATGAGTTACCATCACTATCAGAATCATTGGATAAAATGTCTATAATTAATTGTTCAGAGCCAACCGCAATTGCTGTATCATCAACAGCGACCGGAGCATTATTTAAAACCTCAACTGAAACAGTTGCAGTTGCTTGTCCGCCATTACCATCATCAACAGTGTATTGGAAAGTATCGATGCCAACATAGCCATTATTTGGTGTATAAGTCAGAGAAGTTCCGTTATTGACTACAGTTCCGTTTGCAGGTTGAATTACATTTGTTACTGTCAAAGTGTCATTGTCAGGATCAGAATCATTATCCAGAATGTCAATCAAGGTTGCACCCGAATTACGGAAAACAGTCAAACCATCATCTGCCGCCAGTGGAAGCTGATTGAGATAGACGATATCGCCTAATGTTTCAATTTGTTCCTGAGTTTCGAAACGATAAACATCGACTTCACGTTTGTGTTTGATTGGGTTTTTCAATGCTCGTGATAACCAAGAAGGAGCAATTTTAACAGGAGTTTTCACCCACTTAACCGGAACATCTTCTGCCGGAATTTCGGCTTCTTTAAATTCTTTTTCAAGGCTGAGGAAGCTCACCGTAACCCTTCTGTTTTTTGGTTGCTCTTCAGGATTTTCATTGTCGAAAGCAGGCTCTGTTTCACCTTTACCGGATGAAAGAAGCAATTCCGCATCAAGTCCTTGCGTCATAAAAAAGTCATGTGCTGCCTTTGCTCTTCTTTCAGACAACCATTGATTATATTTTTCAGTTCCTATAGAACATGTGTGTCCAACGATGTTGATTTTTGAACCAAGAGTCTCTTGTTTGATTTGTTCAATTAAGTTTACCAGCTTTTCTTTGGTATCTTTACGTAGAATTGATGAATTCAAATCAAAGAAAGCCATGGTTGATAAATTGATTTCATTCTGAACAACGATGCGTCTTTCTTCTTTTAATCTGGCAAGTGCTTCTTCATCAACAACTTTAACTTCTTCGTATTTTTCCGTTGGCTGATAGGTATTGCCAAAATCATAACGGTACATCAAATAAGCACGAGTGTCGTCTTTATCCAGTTCAAAATCGCCATCTTTGCTCAATTGTCTGAGGCTTAACGCCAAAGAGTGTCCTGTATTTTTGAAGTATTTCTCCAAATCAACACTTGCCGTCAGTTGATCGGAGTTGTAATCACCTTTTTCGTAATCCAAACCGCCGGTTAAACGAACTAAATTGGAATCAAAATATTTACCAATTCGACCACCAACTCCCCAGTCATAAGCCTGTTCATAGGTGCGAGTGATGGTTTCTATAGTTTGATCCTGCATATAGTCAAGCCCGTCTATACTTCCGTATAAGACGTTATAATTAAATGTTGATGTCTCATTAGATAACCTTTCGCCGGTTAAAGCTTTGCTGAGATTGAAGTTCCAGAATTTATCCTGTTTTTCTTGTCCAAAACCTAAACTGAGTTTTTTATCATCATAAGTATTCTGATCGATTGCTAAAAACAATTTGTTGATTTTTAGGTTTTCGTGATTATCAATCAAATCCTGTTCACTAGGATTGCCAGGAATCCAGTGATAATCCAATTCAAGCCCGCCGGCGCCGTCGGAATACCAGCCCTGAGCCATAAAATTGTTTCGATAGCTGTTATTGAATGACTTTAAAAACTCACCAATAAAATCACCATCTTCGGTGATGCCGATTCCGATACGACTGTCATCACCACTATATGAAACATTGATTTGATCCAATGCTTTGTTTTCAAATTCCGAATCTGAGTCTGAGGCTCCGGAAACAGACACAAGTCCTGCACAGAACATGGAAATTATAATTTTTTTAGTGTAGCTTTTCATAATTGGCATTATTTTTATCGAGATTTGGCAGATTTTAGCAAAGAAAGCAATGATTTAGAACTATTATCTAGAAACAACCTTAAAAAGAAAAACAATCAGAGCGATTTAATAACAAATTCAGTTTAAATCATAAAAACAATGCTAAAATGAGGGTTGTTTTAGCGGTGAAGTTTGATTCAAAAAGTGAAAAAAGCGATAGTTACAGGAATAACAGGGCAGGATGGTGCTTATTTATCTCAGTTACTTTTAGAAAAAGGTTATGAAGTTTATGGAACCTATCGGCGGACTTCCACAGCTAATTTCTGGAGAATAGAAGAGCTTGGGATTGCCAATGACTCGAAACTTCACTTGGTGGAATTTGATCTCACCGATCAGGCAAATTGCATCAAAATGGTGTCTGATATCAGACCCGCTGAAATCTATAATTTAGCTGCTCAAAGTTTTGTTGGTGTCTCATTTGATCAACCCATTGCGACAGCGCAAATTACCGGTTTGGGTTGTTTGCATTTGCTGGAAGCCATTCGCTTGGTTGATACAAATATCAAATTTTATCAGGCGAGCACTTCGGAAATGTTTGGAAAAGTTCAAGCTGTTCCGCAAAATGAAGACACGCCTTTTTATCCTCGCAGCCCTTATGGTACAGCTAAATTATTTGCTCATTGGTCGGTGGTTAATTATCGGGAATCTTACGATATCTTTGCTTGTAGTGGCATTTTATTCAACCATGAAAGCCCGCTTAGAGGAACTGAGTTTGTAACCCGAAAAATTACCAATGCGGTTGCCCGAATCAAAGCCGGAATACAAGACTTTTTACAGCTTGGAAATCTTGATGCCAGAAGAGACTGGGGATATGCCAAAGATTATGTGGAAGGTATGTATTTGATGTTACAAGCAGAGAATCCGGATAATTATGTGCTGGCGACGAATCGCACAGAAACGGTCAGAAAATTTGTGCAAATGGCGTTTGCTTATGTGGGAATTGAAATTGAATTTAAAGGTGAAGGAGTTGATGAGGTTGGAATCGACACATCAAGCGGCAAAACAGTTGTTAAAATCAATTCAGCTTATTATCGCCCGGCAGAAGTCGATTTGCTGATTGGAGATTATTCAAGAGCTGAAAAAAAATTGGGCTGGAAGCCTCAATGCAGTCTCGAGGAATTGTGCAAAATGATGGTTGAAGCTGATTTAAAGAGACACAACATCGGATAAAAAAGAATTGAAACAAACAAAATGTACGCAATAATTGTAGCTGCAGGCAAAGGACAAAGATTTGCTTCGGATACACCGAAGCAATTTCTAGAAATTGCCGGAAAAATGGTTGTCCAGCATAGCATAGATGCATTTGACAAAATTGATGAAATCGAAGGCATTGTCGTGGTGATGCCGAAACAACAAGCACTTTGGAAAAATATTGAACTCACCGCATCCAAACCATTAATGTATGCAACCGGTGGTTCATCCAGGCTCAGTTCGGTTTTACATGGATTACAAATTCTGGAGCCATTAGTAACAGACAATAGCTGGATTTTAGTTCATGATGCCGCTCGCGTGTGTGTAAAGAAGAGCGACATTAAAAAGCTGATTCAGTCATGCAAACAACAAAACCAGGGCGGATTGCTGGTTAAACCAATCACTGATACGATAAAGTTCAGTAAAGACGGTAAAAATGCCGATAAAACTATCAATCGAGATAATTTGTATTCGGCTCTAACACCACAAATGTTTCCTTATGGTCAATTGGTTGATGTTTTGAAAAAAGCGGATATCGAACTGACCACCGATGAAGCCTCTGCTTTTGAACAAGCTGGAATCAGACCCTTATTGGTAAAAGGTCGCTCTGATAATTTCAAAATTACCTATGCAGATGATTTATTGCTGGCATCATTTATTCTGAGGAAAGGTCAATGAGAATTGGTAGCGGTTATGATGTTCATGCTTTTTGTGAAGGCGACCATCTCATTTTGGGCGGAATCAAAATACCTTTTCACAAGTCTTTTAAAGCTCATTCTGATGGCGATGTATTGATACACGCCATTTGTGATGCACTACTCGGAGCATTGGCACTCGGCGATATTGGCCATTTGTTTCCTCCAAGTGATAACCAATGGAAAGATTGTAATAGCGATGTTTTTTTGAAACATATTCACAATCTCATTCTGGAAAAAGGTTATCAAATAGGAAATATTGACACGACAATTATCTGTGAAAAGCCTAAAATCAAACCTTACATTTCATCCATCCAAACTAATCTTTCTGAAATTCTAGGTATCAATCATAAACAAATCAGCATCAAAGCCACAACAACAGAAAAACTGGGCTTTTGTGGTCGCGAAGAGGGAATAGCAGTTCAGGCTGTTTGTTTATTGGAAAAAACGACATAAAAAGTATTTATACCTAGAAGCCACACTGTTAATTTGTGCTATTATTGTGTTGAAAAAGTGTTCACTGGGGGTGTAATTCAATGAAGAGAATAATTCTTATCTTGCTATTTTTCGGGATAACAGCAAACGCTCAAAATATCTTCAAAAATGAATTTGAGCAAAATATTGCCACGCGTATCTCGACTATTAACTTAGTTGATCCTCATCCATATGTAGATTATGTTTTTTGTGTAGATGGGACAAACTATCTTAACAACACCATAAATGACTCAATGAATAATGATGGCGATGGAGATGGGTTTATTGATGATAGTGTTATTACACAATTTTATACTGATCAACCGGATTATATTACAGGCAGAGATTTAATAGCTTCGGTTATTGACTCAGACTGCCCTTATCCTTTGCATAGCGCTGCATGTGAGCCGGAAGTTGGGGCCTCTCCCACTTTTATATCAACAGTTCCAAGCCAAATTAATGACTGTTTAAACGCGATTCCTGGGACAGAATCTCCGGCCGGATATTCGCCACCAATTAATACAATTTCAGCCCCCTGTTATGTTTCCGAGCCACAAAATTTTACTTTGAACTTGCTTAACGGAGCGACACTCCCATTAAGTGGGTATCAACAAGCTGAGAAATATGAGGGGGGTTTGACAATGAGCCCGGGATTAATCCGAGGTTTTGTTAGTCAAGCTGATGCAGAAGCATTTAATTTTACTGTTCATGTCAACGGCAATCCTTTGAATTTGACTCTGGCAGAAATTTTACCGGGTCACCCTAATAATTGTAAAACGCCAACGTTAAATGATATGGATTTAGGTCCCGATGGAATCACCCAAGGCTGGTGGTTATACTTTAACATTACTTCGGAATTGGTTGAGTTTGATAGCAACTAGTCATTCCTGGGACTAGATGTATATACTGAATACCAATCAATTTTTCGAGTCATGTACATTATCAGTGCGAGTATAAACCAGATGCTGATAGAGCCCATCAACAAAGATGCTTCCTGCGCTTTCACCATCACATAGATAAACGAGAATAATACTGCAAACAATATCCCTGTATTAATACCTCGAATTCTTTGTTGTAAAACGACCGAGCAGTAGCCTGCGATTGACAAAATTACAGCCCCGGATGCTATCAGATAAGCGAAGTTAAATCGTATGTATTCAGATAGAGACAACAATAAGGTATAAAAAGCGGAAAGAGAAATTCCTATGAGTAAATACTGGAAGGGGTGTAATCTCAGTTTAA
>JAGRJP010000256.1 GCA_020442665.1 Lysobacterales bacterium | reverse complement strand
GTGAAATGGTGGTCATCCATTCATCAGGGAACCACTGTAAGCATTACGGGAGAAAGTAAAATTACATGGGAAATGCTTCGTCCATTGCTGATTATGGCTTTTGCAACTAAGTTTTATTACGGATACTCGATGCTGAAGCGCGCCAGAATTTTTCTTCTGGAAACCGAACAACATAAAAAATGGGTCGAAACTGAAATTTCAGGAGAAAAATCATGAAAGAATTTTTTGCAATGGGCGGTTATGCTTTTTATGTTTGGACTAGTGTCGGCCTGTTTTTACTCGCTTTATTTATTGATGTTGTTAGCTTAAACAGCAAAGAAAAATCTGTCAAAAAAAATATCCGTTCCTATTTCCGTCGTAAATTGAACAAATAACACTCCTCACCCCCAAGTTTGGGGGTTTCTACTTTTCTCTATCTGCATAGAATTAATCCATTGAATCTTTTGAGGGTTAATTTTATGAAATATGTATTGGTTTTTCTTGCTTTGATAAGCACACAGACTTGGTCTCAAGACTGGAGTTTGGTTGAAGACATGGCTCCTGTTGAAGCCAATGAAAGTGATTATGGTATAAATATGGTCTTTGCCGAGGATATGCTGGTCGTATCCTGGCCCAGAATTTTCACCAGAGGCAATCCTGCCGATAACTGTGGTGAAGTGATTACTTATGAGAAAGTTGATGGAATGTGGCAGGAGTTAGCTCGTCTAACTGCTGAAGATTTGACTGGTTCTTGTGTTGACGGAGATGGCTTTGGATATGGTCTTGCCTATGATAATGGCAGACTGGCAATTGGTATGCCTGCCGGTGCAAGAGCCGGTATTGGTGTCAGTGGTGGAATGACCGACTCTGATTCCAGAGTTTTCCTGACTCACTTTGAATCAGGCAACTGGGTTTTGGATGAAACACTCACCGGCAGTGATATTTCACAAGGCAAGGGTATGGGTGGTCAATTGGTTCTTGAAGGGGATATGCTTTTGGTTCACGCACATGAATATGACTCTATTTTTGGGGTTAAATTTATTGTCAGTACAGGAGTTTATGTCTTTGAGGATAACGGTTCAGGCTTTAGCGAAACTCAAAAACTGGAAGAAAATTTCCACCTATTTGGTCAAGACTTCGACTATGAAAATGGTCAAATCATTGTTGGTGCTTGGGGCGTACAAGCTCTCACTCAACCCGGGCGAGTTTATGTTTACGAGAAATCCGGTTCAAACTGGAGTAATGTGCAAACTATAAATGACTCTCGAAATTCCAATCTTGGAAATCAAGTTGAAATTTATGGCGATACAATGGTTGCCGGAAATGTACAAGCCGGTGGTATTGGTGGTGTGTCTGTTTATAACAAAGCAAATAACGGACAATGGAGCGAAGTGCAGTTCATTCAAGCAAATGATGCAGCATTCAATGATCAGTTTGGGATTACTGTCAGACTGGATGATGAAGAAATCATCGTTGGTGCGACGGCAGGAGAGAACCAAACCCAAACACTGGGAGCCGTTTATACTTTTGTCAAAGATGGAAATGGTCAATATCAACAACAACAAAAATTGATTGCGAGCAACCCGACAACATTATATGACCGCTTCGGTGGCAATCTAATATTTAATGATACTGATTTATTGATAAACTCGGTTTCAGGTGGTTTCGCCAATGCTGATATAACCACTTTTCATCACTTCTCCAGAGAAGGTTCCAGTGGTGGTAACACAACTTATAATGTGGACTCCAAAGTTTCCGGCACATGGAAATCTGAGTTTTCAGATACACAGACTATTAGCTTAGAAGTATTGAGAAACGGCAAGGTTTTAATGTATGCTGGTTTGAACAATAATGAAGAGAGTTTTTGGTTCTTAGGTGTTGGTGAAAAGTCCGATAATATCATTGACTTTCCAACCATTTACAGCACATCGGGTGCGCGATTCGGAAGTGCATTCAATTCAAATGATGTGATGAAAAAAGATGAAGGACAACTACAATTAGCATTTAATAAATGTAATCAAGCGGTTCTCAGCTACAACTTCTCCGATTTGGGAACATCTGAGTTGGTTCTGACAAAGGATAATGAAATTCCGGGTAATGAGTGCGGAACAACAACTAAAGATTTACCAAACGGTGTATCCGGTTCATGGTATGACCCAAGCACTTCAGGACAAGGGTTTACAATTTATCTCTTTGATGAAAACGAATCTCAAAAAGCAACAGTTACTTGGTTTACCTACGATGAGAATGGTAATCAATCTTGGATTTCAGGAACCGGCACAGTTACTGACCAAACTATCAGCATATCCAATATGGTTAAACACACAGGAGGCTTCCTTTTCTCAGGTGCTAGTGAAACAACCGAAATGGGGTCACTCACATTATCGTGGGATCAATGTCGGAATGCTGTTGCAAATTATGACTTTGCGACTGTAGGATTAGGTTCAGGAACAATGAATCTTAAACAACTTACAACATTGGAAAACACAGAGTGTTCAATAGTCAAGTGACAAACAAACTAGCGCCTTGCCCATGAATGGACTTTAGAATAAAAACAAGGATGTTGATTTGACCCAAGAGTTAACGATATTTCCTCTCCATTATTGTGTTGAAAGCGATAGATAGTTGAAGTTTAAACTCACATTATCTGTCGCTTTACTTTATACATATAGCTGAGTTCAATCAATTTATTCTCAAATTGAAAGTAATCGTAAAATCTCAATAGACTATTAAGCAATCAACTCATTGATTTTTGTTATGTGTAGCTCCTTTTGAGAGTCAGGCAGAAAACTACCACTGAAAGAGTTCTTGATTAACTGCACAACCTCTTCGCCACTCAAATCCAAAGCCTCAGTAATTGCTTTAAAATTGTCGTTAATATAACCACCAAAATAAGCCGGGTCATCAGAATTCACTGTTGCCTTCAAGCCTTTTTGTAACATGGTTTTAATCGGATGCTGTTGCAAATCTTTTACCACTCGCAATTTCAGATTGGATAGAGGGCAAACCGTCAAAGTCAAACCTTTTTCAACAACATAATCCACCAGTTTTTCGTCATCCAAACAACGATTTCCGTGATCGATTCGATCCACTCCCAAAACATCAATAGCATTCCAAACATATTCAGCAGGTCCTTCCTCACCGGCGTGAGCGGTTTTTAACAAACCCAATGCTTCTGCTTTTTTGTACAAGTTTGTGAACTTTTCAGGCGGATGTCCTAACTCTGATGAATCCAGACCGATAGCAATAAATTTGTCTTTATAAGGAACAGCTTGTTCCAGAGCAGTTAGACAATCTTCTTCACTGAGATGTCTGAGTAAACTAAATATCAGATAGGAACTAATTCCTAGTTGTTCTTCAGCATCCTTCAGAGCGTCACAGATTCCGCTGATTACAACTTCCAGTTTAACGCCTCGATCGGTATGTGATTGCGGGTCAAACATAATTTCGGTATGAACCACATTATCAGCTTTAATTTTTTCAAGATAAGCCCATGTCAAATCATAGTAATCCTGTTTAGTTTGCAAAACATTCACGCCTTGATAATAAATATCCAGAAACTCTTGCAAGTTATTAAACTGATATAAATCGCGTAACTCCTGAACCGACTTGTAGGGAAGTTTAATACCGTTTCTTTCCGCAATAGCGAACATCAGTTCCGGTTCAAATGTACCTTCTATGTGAAGATGAAGCTCTGCTTTAGGCAGGTTATTTATGAGCTCAAGTGCATTCATGTTATTTCGATGATTCAAAGTTGACATTTTAACCCAATCCTTATTTGAAAAACACACACTTTGCACTATTATCAACCAGGTAAAAGTAACTTCTATGAATTAATGTTTTTGAATACACAAATTTTGAAATTAAGCCAATTGAGTTTAATTCTGATATTGCTTGCTGTTTCGTTTTTTGCTTTTATGCCCGGACCGGTAACTCCGGCATTTGTTGTCAACCATGACAAGGCTTTTCATTTTTTGGTATTTTTTGCCCTCTCATTGCTATTGACTTTTGCAATGCCTAAAATCAGGCATCGTTTTCATGTCGTTTCATTGTTTCTTTTTGCAATTGCAATTGAGTTGATTCAACTACTGTTCGTCCATCGGGGATTTTCTTTGATGGATATATTATATGATGTCAGCGGAATCACATCATTTTACTTGTTAATCTTTCTTTATCGTATGAATTTCCATGCAAAAAGTCATAAACAAAATCAATGAACAGGGGTAGATACTAAGAGAAGCCTTTGTTTAATTCGTGAGACATAAATAAAACTCGATTGACAAGCAACTTGAAAAGAGTACTCATTCAATCAACTCAAATCCATTGGCAAAAATAATACTTCTTGAAGTAATTCTCAGTGTGAATTTTGCGGTATTACTCAAGCCTTCATAGGTCGGCCACAAGCTGATATCTCCCACAGTGATATGATAATTCATATTCAGGTTCGCTAAATCCTCAATCGCATCTACTCCGAAAAGGGGGTCTGATTCCCATTGCGAGATCGTTTCATTAGTAATCGTCCCATCTATGTTCAATGGTGGAGGAGTCAATCCGAGATTACTCCAAAAAGGTTCTACTCTAAAAGTAATCCAACCTAAATCATTCTGGTGTGCAATCAGAATGGGATCCGTAGCAATGTCATTATCATGATCATAAAAATAACCGTTTAGAACGTTGGCTTTAGTCATGAAATCTCCAACCAAGTCATGATAGTTGGATGAAATTCCGGTGCTTTCAATCCGCCCCCTATTCGCCGTCAGATAAAATCTGGCACGATCATTGGGATCAAAATAGCCATCAATATCCTGATTGGGATCTGTGTCTGCATCTCCGAACAAACCGAAGGGAAACAAAGCATCCAGATCCAGTTGTGGCACATCGCCGGTTACGGTTTCTGTTAACCAGATATTGCCCGAATTATCTGAAAAGTCCAGACCTATTCCACTTGTAGCCGAGACAAAATTGTCAGAGTCACCAAATCCCAACTCAATTTTAAAGTCAGAAATGGTAAAGCCTGTATTATTAAGAACTTTTTCAAGAACTCGGTAAGTTCGGGTATCCATTGTTCCATCAACATCAAAAACAAAATCCAGATAAGTACCTGGTGAAGTCACATTCAACTTAAATCTTTTACTATACTGAAACGGGTCACTGCATTGTTTGACTGTCATATCATCAGGATTAAAGCCGGCAGTCATTAAACAATTTGTCATATTGACATCATCGTCATTCACGACATTGAACCCCGGATTCTGAACATCACTTTCCACCCAAAGTATAGATCCATGAGTTGTGATTTTATTGATATCAGTGTAAATAACACTATGATAGGTTTCATCAGTGGTGTATGGAGGTAAATCTGTTGTAATATAATCTCTGTTAAAATCGTTTATAGTACCCGAAAATACTAAATTGGAAACTAAAAGAGAAACGATCAACAATCCATAAAACAGATAATATTTTGTTTGTTTAACCTTCATTTTATTACCTCTAAATGTAATAATGTTGTCCATAATTATATCACATTTGAGATTCTTTTTTTTATTATTAAGAGATACAGTAAAATATTATGGAAACATCAAGAAACATATATCAATCAATGAAGAGTTCCTGAGCTGGCTGACGTAAATTGTACCTAGATGCCATTGAATAACCATAAGCGCCACAATTTGCAATCAAAAACACATCTCCAGCCTGAGAATCAGGAAGTTTTCTATCCACGCCCAGAATATCTCCGGTTTCACAAATTGGACCAACAACAGTCGCTGTGATATTCAATTCATCATCTATTCGGCTGAGGTTGACGATATT
>JAGRJP010000255.1 GCA_020442665.1 Lysobacterales bacterium | reverse complement strand
GTGATTATAGTTGAACTTGGAATGTCTGCCAATGAATTCTTTATAACAAAAAAATGTCACAATAATTTTTAAAAAGTCAGATGTATGCCAAAATGACTTTAAAAATATATTTTCAAATAAAACACAGAGTATTCTCGAGTAAAAACGTGAAACGTATCACATTTTTATTTTAATGATGAAAATAGACTCTTAAACAAGCTACTAAAAAGTAACTGTATTTTTTAAATTTAACATGGGGGTTTATCATGGCACCAACATTTCCAATTACTTTTAAAAACTGTTCAACCTGCAAGCATTGAGAAGGCGACAGAACATTTAACGCTGATGGTTCTGAGGTTCAAATTTCGTCTTCTGCTAACAAAGGATGTTGTAAACATGCTTCCGGTGAGGAAAAAGTCGCTTTCATGAAATGTGATAAGTGGACTTCATAATTTACTCATTTAATTTATTTCTGTCTAAACACCCGCTTCATTAGAAATAATGGAGCGGACTTTTATAGTTAATCCTTTCAAAATTATTAATAGACTCTCCTCTTCCAAATAAGGATATTGTCACTCTGTATCAATAAAAAACGTATATAATGGTGTACAAAGTAAAAATACGGGGGAAATATGTTCAAATATATCACTCACATCATGGCAATGATGGTTGTTTGCATAACAGTCAATGCAAGCAATGAATTGTCTTATGATTTACTGGAAAAGAATTTAAAAACTTATCAGCAAAAGATTCAAACAATCCGTCAAAACCTTGATTCCAGTATTTTCGATGATCAAGAACTTTTGCTGAAATTAGATTTTGATGCCGATACTGTCATTCAATTCATGCAAGAAAAAGTGGCTTTTCAACCTTACCAAGGCTTGTTGAGAGGTGTGCAAGGAACTTTAAATTCACGATCCGGGAATTCCTTGGATCAAAGTATTTTACTGGCGAAATTACTAAAAGATGCGGGGTTTGAAGCACGGATTGCCAGTGGTGTTTTGACTGAAGAGCAATCTCTCAAATTATTGATGCAATCTTCAAATGCCAGTATTCCGCAAAACATAGGAAATGGTGAAAACTTTGACAAGGCTGTTTCAGTTCTTGCAAAGAAAAATACCAATTCCGATTATGCCTTTGATTGGAAAAACACCAAAACTTTTGAGAGATACAACAATTCTCTCAACCAATTACAGAATGTTCTTAAACAGTATGAAATTGATTTGGCTGAGTTTGATGTTACCGAACAAATGGTCAAAGAAAACATGGAATATTTCTGGGTTCAATATCGTCTGGGAGTGACCGAATCTTGGCAAAATGCTCATCCTGTGCTTAAAAAAGGAGAAAGTTTTAATACTACAGCTACAGAAACATTTAGCGAAACTGTTTCTGAAAAATACCTGCATCAAGTCAAAATTGAATCGTTTATCGAACAAAGAATCGGTGAGAACTACAAAACACATAGCTTGATGAACGCATGGACAAAACCGACTGCAAATTTGCAAGGAGTTTTTCTAAGTTACGCCAATATGCCTTTGGGAATTGATATTAAATCTGATTTCAATTTACAAGAAGTTATCAGCCGTTCACAGGTTTTTATGCCGACATTTAACGGTCAACCTGTTGGTGGAAAAGTTTTTGATTTGCAAGGTCGATTAGTTGACTCTGATGCAATGAGCGCACCGGCTGCCGGTATTTTTAAAACCGTTGGTGATAAAACCATGAATGCGATTGATGCTCTTGAGAACAATAAAAAACCTAAATTGGAACTCACCGCTCAATGGTTGCAATTCACATTTATTTCGCCAGATGGAAAGGAAAAGGTTGTTAAAAGATACACTTATAAAGCTGATAAAAATGAATCCGTTGATGAAAATCTGGTTAAAACTAAACTTCTAACCCGCTATGAAATGATGGTGAATACCGGAGAACAACCTCTTGCTTATTTAGCAGATTTATATCTGCAATCAGTTGAGAATGGTTTGCCTTGGCTAAAAGCATCGGTTGATAAGCTGTTTAGTGAGAAAAAACAAGGTGAGTTTCCAAAGTCGATTCCAGAAAGTTCATTCGACTTGTTATTACAGAGCCGCTGGATGAAACAAAACCCAACTGCAAATACTGAAACTCTTCAATACATTTCAGAGCCAAACCTGATTGCATTCAAAAAAG
Organism: Lysobacterales bacterium; assembly: GCA_020442665.1. Taxonomy (GTDB): domain Bacteria; phylum Pseudomonadota; class Gammaproteobacteria; order Xanthomonadales; family Marinicellaceae; genus NORP309. Next base: position 453 of record JAGRJP010000255.1, on the reverse strand, counting down.
GTTATGTGGATGCGCAAACAGAGTTCTTCGCAGTTGATATTATCAGCAACTCCAAAAAGTTTCTTCGAGTGAAAAATGGCAAGGTTTATAACGATACCAAACAAACATTTGAACAGGGAGTTTGGGACACTGCCGGAGAATGGCTACCCTCTCGTTTTTTGAGTCTTGAGGGCAACGAAGTTGATACATTGAGAGTGACGAGTGCTGCTGAAAACCAAAACATTTCATTGCGTCTGCTAAAACCTGAAACAGGTGCTGAAGAGAATTTGTCAAAACTATTCAGCAAAGATTCACTCGCCTATGAAAGTGCAATGGCAGACATTAATGCCGGGTATTCTTTAATCGTACCTGAGAAAAAGCCGGAAAGCATGAAAATGTCCGGTTGGTGGCGTTTCAACACAATGACAGGAGAAAGCTTGGGAATGACTGCTGATGGCGGTGGACAAGAAATTA
>JAGRJP010000254.1 GCA_020442665.1 Lysobacterales bacterium | reverse complement strand
ACTTCCCACTTTTGGCGAGTTCCTGTGGGAATTTCCACGACCATTTGGTAGCCACCCTTATTTTTCAGTGGAATATCATTAATTAGATGCTTATCAGTAACAATTCGATACGGACCATCCTGCTTGTAGCTGATATTGTTGTCTTTTGCCGAAATACTTAGGCAGAAGAACAACAGAAGTAATACTGATATAGATTCCCGCCTGCGCTGGAATGACGATGAGGTTGGTTCCTGCTTGCGCGGGAAGAACGAACCAATGGTTTTTTTGTTAATAAGTGATATCATTTTTAGCACTAACCAATACAACTTCGCTGATGCCGCTAAGTTTTGAGAATCCTGCAATAAAATCATTCATTTCGATATCTTCTTTTAAGGATACATCAAACGTCATGTACAAGTGCTTGTCATCACCGGATGGCTCCATATGTAATAGCGCATTGTTTTCTGAGTGTTTATTAATATATTCCACATAACTGTCTTCGGTTGATGTTTTATCAAAATAAAACCTCAATATAAAATCACTGGAGCTTTGAACACCAAAATTAAATTTATATAATATCCAGGCAATTAAACACATGAATAATGTCGCATACAAGGCTATAAAATAATTACCGGTTCCGGCAGCCATTCCCACGCCTAATGCCAAAAAGATATATGCAGTGTCTTTGGTATCTTTAACTACAGTTCGGAAGCGGATAATACTCAAAGCTCCAACCAAGGCAAAAGCACGTGTTAACGAGTTACCAATAACCATCATTACAAATCCAATGATGATTGTGATAAAAATAATCGTCAAAACAAATGATTGGGAATATGACAGTCCCTGATGTGTTTTCTTGTAGGTGTAAGCTATGAACATACTTAAAATAAAAGCAACCAGTGAATTAATCATCACTTCTATAATTGAGTAATTGAAACTGCCACTCAAGGCATCTAATATTTGATTTTCCATTGTTTTCTCTTTTATATTTAATTTATTTTTCAAACCACAGAGTTCACTGAGAACACGGAGGTGTTAAGGTTATCTTTACAGAACGAAACTTTTTATTCCGTTTTTCAGTAATTTAACATTAAAATTTATTAACAAGCCCTTTCTTAGATTTGCTAATTTGAGATAACTTAAAATTTGAGCCTGATGAATATTACTCAGACTTTCAACACTTTTAAGTTCAACTATTATTTTATTTTCAACCAACAAATCAACTCTATAACCACAGTCAAGTTTCATTCCATTGTAAATAACAGGAACCGGACTTTCTATTTTAAAATTGATGCCATTTATATTTAATTCATGTGCCAAACACTGTTTATATGTTGATTCAAGTAAACCAGGCCCAAGTGCTTTATGTACTTCTATTGCTGCTCCAATCACTTTTGTTGACAGTTGTATTATATCTTTATTCTCCATAATCTCTGTGGTCTTAGTGCTCTCAGTGGTTTTTAATGTTAATCTTCCAGATGTTTTATCAGGTTTGTCGCTTCCATTCCTGTACAGTACTTTGAAATAGAAACCCTGGTTAATTGATATTTAATCATTATTCGGTGAAACCATGGCGGAACATGTTTTCTGAACTTCACTTCCATGATGGTAAACCCATCAATCAATTTACGTTTATTCACATCATCTTTAGGAAAAAGCTGCCTGGTCTGTGTGCCATATAACTCGCCGTCAAAGGTGATTCGAAACTCATAATCATATTTACTTTGATAGGCTCTTCTTTGGTAATCAATCAGCATCACCGGAGCAATTTTTTTTCTGTATCGGTCGTAGATGAATTGATTAAGAACATTATTGTTATCTTTTTTTATAATGTTTTCCGTTAATTTAAAGACATCATTAGCAATCTTTTCATCATGGGAAATTTCTGTTCGGTTCTTGTAAACAAAATTATTATACCGCCCTTTTAACTCAAGCATTATCGGTATGTTTTCATCATGTTGCACTGAGTATGTGCGAATACGAAACTTTTGTCTGTGCATCAGTCCGTCAGTTTTTTCATAATAAAAGCTGTAAACCGGATCATCAAAGTATAAACTTCTAACCAAGTATTTCTTATCTTCAAACCTTTCAACAAATGGATCCAATTGCATAAAATGACACAGCTCTGTCTCAACAGCATCTTTCAATTCATCCCTCAGAATATACTTAAACTCATAGCGAAGAAAGTTTTCCTTGATGGGTTTATTCGTACTATTTGCCATTATACCCTTTGCCTTCTGCTTTAATTAAATTTCTGTACTTCTGAAAAAACTCGCTATCAAAATCAAACTGGATGGTTTGCTCATTACCAACAGTGATTTTTTTATTCTTGATATCTTTTGCTATAAAGTTCTGAGGGGTATCAATCTCACAGTTATTGATGACTACTTTTGATTTTTTACCGACAGTTGCATTCTCATTATTGTTTTGCATGACACAATTC
>JAGRJP010000253.1 GCA_020442665.1 Lysobacterales bacterium | reverse complement strand
TGGCGATTTGTGGATTGATTTTTTTGAGTAAATAAACGAAATAACCATCTCCAATATTGGACTCTCCATCTGTTTGAAAATGTGGAGTCGTTTGGTTTCCGCAACTGGGAGATTTGCTTTTCAGAATAAAGCCTGAAAATTTTTTAAAAAACTCAATGTTTTCATTAAACCAGTTTTGCATTTGGCTTTCAAAATGAATTTTCGGGTTCTCGACCTGAGTTAATTGTAGTTGATTGTTGTGATTGATGATTTGAATTGGCTTTCTGGGGATGCTCATTCCCATATTCACCTCAGGGCATATAGCGGTTAGCGTAAATTCGTCTGCTGGAAAAAGTAAACTCAAGTCAATCCTTTTGCTTTTTCCATCAAAACGAACATCATGTCCTAAAAGACAGGCACTGACTGCGAGTTTAATCATATTTGCTTTGTTTATCGGGGAATAAAATATTCAATGGCTTGGAAAGGTCATTTGAAAAAACCATACGAACATGCGAGCGTTTCAATTTCCGAGGCTCGGTGACACCGCAAGCATGAGCTATGATACCGACCTCACTTATCATGTGTTTGGCAAAGTTTGCAACTCTTTCGGTTTTATTCTCAACAACCAGTCCTTTTTGCAGTTTGGGATCGTGAGTAGTGATTCCGGTTGGGCAGGTGTTTTTATTACACTTAAGAGCCTGAATGCAACCCAAGGAAAAAAGAAATCCTCGGGCATTGTTGATAAAATCCGCTCCGGCACACAAAGCCCAGGCAACCTCTGCGGGTGTGATGAGTTTACCCGAAGCAATAATTCGAACCCTGTCTTTGAGGCCGTATTCGTTGCGTAAATCGACCAGCATTGGTAGGGATTCTTTGATAACCATTCCAACATCATCCATCAGTGACTGTGGAGCAGCACCGGTTCCGCCATCTCCGCTATCTAAAGTAATAAAGTCAGGAGCGGATTCAATGCCTCTTTGCCTGATTTCAGTAAATAATTCATGTAACCACTCATCTGTACCCATAACCATTTTAAATCCTACGGGTAAACCGCTGGTTTCGCGAATTTTGTTGAGCATGTCTAGCAATTCGGTTACAGATTTAATTTCCGGATGACGATTTGGGCTGATTGAGGGTTTTCCGGGTTCAATACCACGGATTCTGGCAATTTCTTCAGTGACTTTCTCGGCAGGAAGAATTCCTCCCTTTCCGGGTTTAGCACCTTGTGCTAGTTTCAACTCAATCATTTTAACTTGTGGAATTTTTCCTATTTCTTTGAGCTTATCAAAATCAAACTCTCCATCTTTTGTTCGAGCACCGTATTTTGCTGTTCCGAATTGATAAACAATATCACAACCACCTTCAAGATGGTAAGGTGACAATCCACCTTCGCCGGTATTGAGCCAGATTCCGGCTTTTTTTGCGCCATGTGATAAAGATTGAACCGCCGGCTTGGATAAAGCCCCGAAGCTCATCGCTGAAATATTAAAGAAACTGCTTGTTGTAAAAGGATTTCGGGCAAAAGGTCCAATAATCATGTGTTCGGCTTCAACTGAATCTTTTTTCATTACCGGAAAGGCACAATTTAAGAAAATCATCGCTCCTCGTCGATCCAGATTCCGTGTCGAACCAAAGGCAACGGTGTTATTATTTCCCTTAGCCGATTTATAGACCCATGTTCGTTGTGCACGGTTGAAAGGCAGTTCTTCTCGATCTTGTGCAAAGAAATATTGACGAAAGAATTCACCCAAATATTCAAATAACCAACGAAAACGACCAATGACGGGAAAGTTTCTTCGGATGGTATGTT
>JAGRJP010000252.1 GCA_020442665.1 Lysobacterales bacterium | reverse complement strand
TGGCGATTTGTGGATTGATTTTTTTTAGTAAATAAACGAAATAACCATCTCCAATATTGGATTCTCCATCTGTTTGAAAATGTGGGGTCGTTTGGTTTCCACAACTGGGAGATTTGCTTTTCAGAATAAAGCCTGAAAAATTTTTAAAAAACTCAATGTTTTGATCAAACCAGTTTTTCATTTGGTTTTCAAAGTGAATTTTCGGGTTCTCGACCTGAACTAATTGTAGTTGATTGTTGTGATTGATCATTTGAATTGGCTTTCTAGGGATGCCCATTCCCATATTCACCTCAGGACATATAGCGGTTAGCGTAAATTCGTCTGAAGGGAAAAGTAAACTCAAGTCAATCCTTTTGTTTTTTCCATCATAGCGAACATTATGTCCTAAAAGACAGGCACTGACTGCAAGTTTAATCATATTTGCTTTGTTTATCGGGAAACAATATATTCAATGGTTTTGATAATTCATTAGAAAACACCATACGAACATGCGAGCGTTTTAGTTTTCGAGGTTCGGTGACACCGCAAGCATGAGCAATGATACCAACTTCACTTATCATGTGTTTGGCAAAGTTTGCAACTCGTTCAGTTTTATTTTCAACAACCAGTCCTTTTTGCAGTTTGGGATCGTGAGTAGTGATTCCGGTTGGGCAGGTGTTTTTATTACACTTAAGAGCCTGGATGCAACCCAAGGAAAAAAGAAATCCTCGGGCATTATTGATAAAATCAGCTCCGGCACACAAAGCCCAGGCAACCTCTGCGGGTGTGATGAGTTTACCCGAAGCAATGATTCGAACCCTGTCTTTGAGACCGTATTCGTTGCGTAAATCGACTAGCATTGGCAAGGATTCTTTGATAATCATGCCAACATCATCCATCAGTGACTGTGGAGCAGCACCGGTTCCGCCATCTCCGCTATCTAAAGTGATAAAGTCAGGAGCGGATTCAATGCCTCTTTTCCTGATTTCAGTAAATAATTCATGTAACCACTCATCTGTTCCCATAACCATTTTAAATCCTACGGGTAAACCACTGGTTTCACGAATTTTGTTGAGCATGTCTAGCAATTCGGTTGCAGATTTAATTTCCGGATGACGATTCGGGCTGATTGAGGGTTTTCCGGGTTCAATACCACGGATTCCGGCAATTTCTTCAGTGACTTTCTCGGCAGGAAGAATTCCTCCCTTTCCGGGTTTAGCACCTTGTGCCAGTTTTAACTCAATCATTTTAACTTGTGGAATTTTTCCTATTTCTTTGAGCTTATCGAAATCAAACTCTCCATCTTTTGTTCGAGCGCCGTATTTTGCTGTTCCAAATTGATAAACAATATCACAGCCGCCTTCAAGATGGTAAGGAGATAATCCTCCTTCACCGGTATTGAGCCAGATTCCGGCTTTTTTTGCACCATGTGACAAAGATTGGACTGCCGGTTTGGATAAAGCTCCAAAACTCATCGCTGAAATATTAAAGAAACTGGTTGTTTTAAAAGGATTTCGGGCAAAAGGTCCAATAATCATCTGTTCAGCTTCAACAGAATCTTTTTTCATTACCGGAAAGGCACAATTTAAGAAAATCATCGCTCCTCGGCGATCCAGGTTCCTTGTCGAGCCAAAGGCAACGGTATTGTTATTTCCTTTAGCTGACTTGTAAACCCATGTTCGTTGTGCACGGTTGAAAGGCAGTTCTTCTCGATCTTGCGCAAAGAAATATTGACGAAAAAACTCCCCTAAATGTTCAAATAACCAACGAAAACGACCAATGACCGGAAAGTTTCTTCGGATGGTATGTTTGGTTTGAGTTTTATCAATAATGTAGAAAATGATTGATGTCAAAATTATCAATCCGATGATAAATACAAAAAGCAGAACAAAAAATTTCAGTGTTGAATAAAACCAGGTATCGCTCACAGAGAACTCCAATTACAGTCTGGTGAAATTATATCATGCGGTGGATTGAATATTATCCAAAATAATTTAATAATCTGGTTGAATTTCATGGTTCAAATCCGTATAATCCTCGTCCTTAAATCATTTAAACAAACAGATAAGGTACTGTCATGAAAGTTTTATCTTCATTGAAATCAGCTAAAACACGCAGTCGCGACTGTAAAGTAGTTCGTCGTCGTGGTAAAGTTTTTGTAATTTGTAAATCAAATCCAAAACTGAAAGCGCGTCAAAGATAATTCTATCTTTTACCGAACCAA
>JAGRJP010000251.1 GCA_020442665.1 Lysobacterales bacterium | reverse complement strand
GATCGAGACTGGCAATTTGCAGAGTGGGGTCAAGGTATGAAACCGGGTGCGGAAAAGTCGATGTTGCAACCAGATGAAAGTCTGAGACAAATGCCATCAGTTGACGGTGTAATGCTTGATTCATAGGAACTTCAGTTCGAGCTCTAAACCAAATTTGACGAATGGGCTCATTGGCATTCAGGTCAAACGGGTCAATATCATCAGCAAACCGAAATTCAAACGGTCCTTGAGTCGTCATTAGACGACGCATTCTAGGGGTGAGACTTTGCATTTGTTTGGCTGTTAGGAATGGTTTTTCATCCAATTCATCAGGTTTTGGCAAGTCAGGTGCATCCACTTGATGTTCGTATCCGGATTCTTCAATCTGAAATGAAGCAGCCAAATTCAAAATAGGACGACCATGTTGGATGGCTACCACACGTCGGTTATCAAAACTTCGACCATCTCTGGCACGATCTACCTGAAAAACAACCGGTTTTTTGACATCACCTTCACGCAGGAAGTACGCATGAAAAGAATGCGCATGTTTATCCTCGACGGTCCGATAAGCTGCACCAAGTGCCTGGGATAAAACCTGTCCGCCAAAAATCCGACCGGTTCCAATATCCAGAGACTGACCTCGGTAGAGATTCTCTTCCAGTTTTTCCAGCTCAAAGTACTTAAGTAAATGTTGCATCGGCTCCATAAATCACCTGATTATTTATATTTTTCTAAGTTAATATTTTTTAATACTTCGTCCCAAGGGAATAAATATCCCGGATCCATTTTACGACGAATATAAATATCCGGACTGTTCTCAGAAGGCATCAATCGAGTATCCAACTCTTCATGTCCGGCAATGAACTTTAGATTTGGTAACTTTTTCTGTAATTTCAAGATAAGTTGAATCAAGGCTGAAATCTGTTCCTTTGGATAAGAATCATGCAAATATTGATGAGTGGTTTTGTGCCAGTTGGGGAAACGTCCTAAATTATCCAATTCGACTCCAATCGAATTTCTGTTAAAGTCTTTAACATGATGTGCTACTCTGTCTAACTCAACCCATTGGAACAACTCTCCTTTCTTTGAAATATAATAATGTCCGCTGTTTCCTGTTCCTGAGCTGTAATGGACTTTTTCACCATAAATTCGAGCCGTCTTGATATCCGGAAGTTCAGTACAATGAATAACTAACAACTCAATCTCATTAAGCTGCCTGTTTTCGAGTTTGTCATTGTATGGTAGCAGAGAATTAAGGCTTTCAGGCACGTTATAGCTCATATAAAAAACGTCATTTTATCAAAAAAAATACTATTGGTATCACATCATGCGAAATATTTTTTTACCAATTAAATCCAACAAGCATACAAAAAATGTCTGTAAGGAATGTTTATGGTTGATTTAATAGCTTTGAGGAACTTTTTTATTTGCAATGCAGATGCAAAGCAAGTAAAATCCGCCGGCTATGAAACAGTTACCTGAGAAAGTTGCTTTGGATAAGGCAATAAACGGGCAAAGGCTCTATCAAGGACAGATTGAATTGTGTCAAATGACCAGGCTGGTCGATATGTTGGCAGATTGTGAAGGAGTAGTCGAGTTCTCAATTCAGTTTGAAAGAGCTGACAGGATTCCTGGAAAGGCTCAGGTAAAAGTTAAGACTAATTTACCATTGATTTGTACGATTAGTCGCAAAAGATATTTAATGCCGGTGGATATCGACTCCAGCATAGGTTTTATTAATGATTTAGCTTATGAGGAGTTACTGGATGTAGGTATGGAAGCCTCCTGGTTTGAGGATGGATACGTTAACCTGCCGGAAATTATCGAAGATGAATTGATACTGATTGTCCCGGATGTTCCTTTTGATGAAACAGTAACAGATGGTGATGATTCAGACCAGCAGGATGATAATGATTTACCTGCTCAAAAAGAAAATCCATTTTCAGTATTAGAAAGTTTAAAACAAGATTTAAAATAATTTGGAGAATTACCATGGCTGTACAAAAAAGTCGTAAAACACCATCAAGAAGAGGCATGAGACGTGCCCATGATAGTTTGAAAGCCCGTACTTTATCAGTTGATTCTGAGAGCGGTGAAGTGCATATTCGTCATCATGTAACTGCTGAAGGTTACTACAAAGGTCAAAAAGTCATTGACTTGGCTGATGATTTTGTAGAAGACGAAGAATAATTCAGTCTTAAAAATTATTTATTTCAATTGAAGCGAAGCTTGAAATTCAATTTCAGGCTTCGTTTTTTTATGGGTTCAGAATCAAGAAAAACCATTGTTGATTTTGTGTCTTTCCGGATTTCGTTGTAAAATCTTTCAGCTATGCAAAAACAATTACCAGCCAAAACTGAACAGATAATCATTGCCGTTGATTTGATGGGTGGTGACTCTTATCCTGATGAAAGGCTGGACACATTAATAAATATGTTGAAACAACAGGAAGATGTTGTTTTCCGGGTGTTTGTTTCAAATAGTTATCTCAACACAATTTCACATCGTTTGCCATCAATTGATCAAACCCGGATTGAATTCATTGCTTGCGGGCGTTCTGTTTCTATGGCTGAATCACCTTTTATGGCATTACGTCAGAAACGGGATTCCAGTTTGTCGATGTCCATCAAAGATGTGGCACAAAAGAAATCAGTAATTTGTGTGACCGCAGGAAATACCGGAGCGATGGTCGTTTTGGCAAAGCACTGGATGAACATGTTAGGAGAGATTGATAAACCGGTATTGGCAAGATTGCTGCCCAGTCGTTCGAAAAGAGCATTAATGCTGGATGTTGGTGCAACAACGGATGCCAAGGCTTTTGATTTATATAATTTTGCACGATTGGGTTGTGCCTATCAAAAAGCTGTTTATCAAAAAAACAATCCTGAAGTGG
>JAGRJP010000250.1 GCA_020442665.1 Lysobacterales bacterium | reverse complement strand
GTTGGGATAAATACTTTTCAGAATCTGAATTTGTTTCAGTCAGCTTGTTTTATAAGCAATTTTTCAATCCTATTGAAATGATAATTCTGCCCGGTTCATCACGTATTATCAGTTTTGATAATGCAGAATCGGCGGAAAACTATGGTATTGAGCTGGAAGTTTATCAAACATTATCCTTTATGAACCGTTTTTCTGAGCATGATTTCTGGTCAGATATTTACATCAGCGGAAATTACGCTTACATTGAATCCGAAATTGTCCTTGGAACTGATCGTCCCGGAGGTCAAACCAACAATTCCAGACCATTACAAGGTCAGTCGCCTTATGTCGGTAATTTGCAACTTGGTTATGACAATCTTGATAAGGATTTAAGTGTGTCATTGCTTTATAACATCTTTGGAGAAAGAATTTCAGAAGCAGGTACCAGCGGAAGGCCGGATATTTATGAACAACCTTTCAACCAACTTGATTTAGTGATTTCCAAAAAGCTTTTTGACCGTTTCAAATTTAAAATCAAAGCAACGAATTTATTGGATGATGAAGTGATTTTCTTACAAGGTGATGAAGTGACCAGAAAATTCACCAAGGGCAGAACTTTCAGTATCAGTATTGATTACGATATTTTTTAAACAGAGATCTCAACAAATTCGAATTTGCGGGAACTCCACTTTAAAGCAAGTTCCCTCGTTGAGCTTGCTTTGAATATTTAATTCGGCTTCGTGATTTTGGCAAATCTGTTTAACAATTGCTAATCCCAGACCGGTTGAGTTGAAATTTTTATCTTTGGAGTTATCAATTCGATAAAATCGCTCGGTTAGATGCGGAATGTGTTTTTCATCAATTCCACGACCATTGTCACAGACTGATAACAATGCTCTATCCTTTTGCGCTAACCAAGTCAGACGAATCTGAGTTCCTTTAGGGTTATGATTGATAGCATTTTTTAATAAATTGGAAACCAGACCAAAAATTTCTTCTTCATCACCGAAAATATCCAGTTCAGAATCAACCTCAGCGAACAGTTGATAATCTTCAGCTCCGGAACTATTTTTAATATCATTAAATACTGTATTTAATAATTCCGGCATATTGATTACTTCATCACTCCTTTCCAGATAACGTTCGTGCTCCATACTCGATAGTTTAAGCATGTCAGAAATAATTCTTTCCATCCGATCCGCCTGAGACTTGGCATTATTAATTCCGGCTTTCCAATGCTTGGCAATATCATCAGCTCCCAATAACATTTCCAGATAACCGGTAATCACTGTTAAAGGAGTTCTCAGCTCATGAGATGCATTATCAACAAAAGCTTTACGGGATTTACGCAACGATTCCTGCTCACTAATATCTCTGCCGACAATTAAAAAACTATCGGTGGAAAGTTTAATGCGTTTGAGGTGAACTTTTTTGCTATCGTCCAATGGATTATCCAGTTTGATTTCCTCACTATCACTCTCGGAGTGAAGCATGTTTACAAACTCGGGAGCTCTGATAATATTGTCCAAACGAGAACCATAATCTTTGTGTGGAAAAATTCCTAACAGTTTTTGCGCCTGATGATTGCACCATGTTATTTCAAGTTGACTGTTAATTAGTATAGTTGCATAAGGCAATGCCTGTGCTGTCACATTAAACCGATGAAGCAAATGCTTGTTATCGCTGATAACTTTTTTATTGTGTTTTCTATTCTTGATGACTTGTGTCGATAAATCTTCCCAGATTCCACTGGATAAAGGAGCTTTTCCAAGTTTAGCACCATTCATGTACCACTTGTAAAAATAATAAAACTCAACCCATTTCCACAAAATATAAACAACTGACCACAGAAAAAAAGACAACATCCAATAGGACGTTGTCAGACCACTTAGTAATGCGAGCAAAACAAAAACAATACCAAAGGTTATTTCTTTTCCGAATGAGTTCTTATGCATGACAGTATTCTATCTTAATTAAATATTAAGCCTAGATTTGATAAGTAAATTAATGATGAAAATTTATATCAGTCGATTAAATGTGAACTAATTATGAAATTTATTAAATTTAGTTTTCATTTGTATTTCATT
>JAGRJP010000249.1:443-1514 GCA_020442665.1 Lysobacterales bacterium | reverse complement strand
GGATGGAAAACTCATCAAACATTGGGATAAAGTCCGTGTTAAAGGTCATGCTCAGGAAGTTTATGAATTTATCGAATCGTTGTAGAATAGCAATTTAATTAATGCGAGTTAAATAAAATGAAAATAATCCTAACAGCATTGCTGTTTTTCAGTTTCAGTACACATGCGGGCTTTACTGTTAAAGATTTACTTCAATCGTGTCATAAATATCAAGAATACGTTATCAACTCAACAGAAGATGAGAACATCAATGCATTCGCTCAAGAGTGTATTTCTTATATTTATGGTGCTCTTGATAAAATCGCCCTGTTTTACCAGCAAAATGATAAATATGACGCTTATATTTGTTTGCCTGATGATATTACTGAGCAACAAATTTTTTCTGTCGTTTATAAAAACTTGCTCGAAACCGAAGAGACACGATTAAAATACTCTGCCGCTGGTGCTGTCGGCGCATCCATAGCCAAAGCATATCCTTGTAATACGAACAAATGAGATGACCATGAAAAAAATAATTATACTTCTCGTTTTCACCACGACGATGACAAACGCATCTAAAACAGGGCAAGAACTACTTAATATTTGCCATGACTACAATACCTATTTACTCAGTAATACGATGTTAAAATATGATAGTAGCGGAATTCAGGAAAAAAATGTTGTTGAATGTATATCGTATATTCAGGGTGTTATTGATATGAATGATTTTTTATCCAATTTTGTTGAAAATTATGACACACCGGCGTGTATTCCTTATGACAATAGCGTGACAAGTGACGATATTTATTCCGCGGTATATCTTTATCTAAAAAACAATCAGGAATCGATAAAACAACCGGCTGCAACACTCATATCGAATGCATTGACTGAAAAATATTCATGCTCAAAGAGTGGTTAATAGCATTTTTTCAAATCTGGAAACATCTTCTTTGGTATCAATTCCATGAGGCATAGTTTGTAAGGCTTGCTTTGCAATAATTTTATAGCCATAACTCATGGCTCTGAGTTGTTCCAGAGATTCGGTTTTTTCCAAATTTGACGGAGAAAGTTTTGAGAACTGTTTGAGGAAAC
>JAGRJP010000249.1:0-338 GCA_020442665.1 Lysobacterales bacterium | reverse complement strand
TGAGAAATATAAGGACAAATCATTCTCATCGGTGACTAATTTGACATTATTGGGATTGACCAAATCTTCATAATTATTTATTAATTGATAAAGTGTCGCAATCGAAGCATGTGGATTATCTTTAAGCGCGTGAATCAGTTGCAAGATATTTTGTTTAGGAGTTTGCGGTTCATCCGCCTGATAATTGACAACAATCGTCTCATTATCCCAGTTTTTCAATCGGGCAACTTCAGCAAGCCTATCAGTACCGGATTGATGTTCAGATGATGTTCGAATACATTGATAACCATAACTCTCAACTAAATTTTGAATCCTTTCATCATCCGTTGCTACAATAA
>JAGRJP010000248.1 GCA_020442665.1 Lysobacterales bacterium | reverse complement strand
GCAAACTCCAATTCGATAATGCTTATGATATTAAAACTGTAGATAGCATCATTCCCAAATTAATGACCGGCCGTGACAAGGTTTATTTTATGCTGGGAACAGATTCTGAGTTTGACAAGAAAGTTGTGCAATGGACAAATTCTGTCACCAAAGAAAAGTGGTCAAATAGCCAAGCACCTCATGAACTTGTGTCCATAAAATCCTATCTGGATGATATGCGGGTTTATAAAAGCAAAGCTGAAATCAAATGTATGAAACAATCGGCTGATATTGCAGCAGAGGCGCATATCGAAATGATGAAATCGTGCAAGCCGGGAATGTATGAATACAATTTGAATGCTGAGTTTATGCGAACTCTTTGCAATCATAACTCTAATCCGAGTTATCAACCCATTGTAGGAAGCGGAGCGAATGCCTGTATTCTGCATTATGTAAATAATAACAGCGAAATGAAAGACGGTGATTTGGTTTTAATCGATGCCGGGTCTGAATATGATTACTATGCTTCGGATATCACCCGAACCTTTCCTGTCAATGGAAAATTCTCAAAAGCTCAAACTGAAATTTATCAAATTGTTTTGGATGCTCATGCCGCTGCGTTAGAAGCTGTTAAACCCGGAAGCCATTGGAATGAACCTCATGAAGCTGCTGTTAAAGTCATTTCTCAAGGTTTATTGGATTTAGGATTACTTAAAGGTGATTTGAATACCGTTCTTGAAGAACACAGCTATCATCAGTTTTTTATGCATAAAACAGGACATTGGTTGGGTTTGGATGTGCATGATTGTGGAGAATATCGAGTTGATGGATTGTGGGTGGAAATGGAAGAGGGAATGGTATTAACCATCGAGCCCGGAATTTATATTGCAGAGGATGCAAAAGTCCCTGAAAAGTATAAAGGAATCGGTGTCCGAATCGAAGATGATGTTTTAGTCACCAAAAAAGGTTACCAAATTTTAAGTGATAAGGTTCCCAGAACCATATCTGAAATAGAACAACTTATGGCGGAATAAATTATGAAGAAAAAATCACTCATCCTTTTAGCCGGATTGATAACACAACCTGTTTTTGCATTGAGTATCCATTGTGGTCATTTGTTTGATGCAAATACAGCAAAATTTAAAGAAAACATGTATGTGGAAGCTGATGGGGATCGGTTTACAAAAGTTGAAAATTATCAAAACCAGAAAGTCGATTTGGATTTATCCGACAAATACTGTCTTCCGGGATTGATTGATATGCACACGCATTTGTCGTTCCAACATAATGCCAAAATTTATCTTGAAAAATACGAATCCAATGAAGCTGATGTGGCTTATAAAGCAGCCTATTTTGCAGAGAAAACCCTGAAAGCAGGCTTTACATCCGTGCGGGATTTAGGTGATTCTTATAATGTGACAATCGCTTTGAAAAAAGCAATTGCTCAAGGAATTGCCAAAGGTCCTAGAATTTTTACGGCGGCAAAATCAATAGCAACGACCGGCGGGCATGCTGACCCGAGCAATGGCTATCGCAAATCATTGTTTCCCAATCCCGGACCGGAACATGGTGTTGTCAATGGCTCAGCTGAAGCAGCTCAGGCTGTCAGACAGAGATATCAGGATGGTGCTGACTTGATCAAAATCACTGCAACCGGAGGCGTACTATCTCAAGCTGCCAGTGGTGATAATGCCCAATTCAATAAGGATGAATTGGATAGTTTAATTGCAACAGCTAATGATTATGGCTTTAAAGTTGCCGCACATGCGCATGGAAAGGAAGGTATGAAACGAGCTGTTGAAGCCGGTGTTTCCAGTATTGAACATGGAACTTACCTTGATGATGAAATCATCAAACTAATGAAGAAACATGGTACATATTTAGTTCCTACATTGATTGCCGGTGATTGGGTGACTGAAAAATCTAAAATTAAAGGTTTTTTCCCGGATGTGGTTGCCAAAAAGGCAGCAACCATCGGACCTAAAATTGCCGGTTCATTTGAAAAAGCACACAAAGCCGGTGTTAATATTGCTTTTGGTACAGACTCAGGTGTGAGTGCTCATGGGGATAACGGTAAAGAATTTGCGCTAATGGTTAAAGCAGGGATGACTCCTGCAAAAACATTGCAAGCAGCAACACTCAATGCAGCGACTTTATTAGGACAAACAAATAATTTGGGCTCAGTCGAAGTTGGTAAATTCGCAGATTTGGTAGCAGTGGATGAGAATCCTTTGGAAAATATCAAGACTATGGAAACAGTCCCATTTGTGTTAAAAGGCGGGAAGGTGGAGTTTTCGAAATAATGAAAACTTACGAGCTTGAATATCAACATGAAAATATAACTTGCAAAGGTTATGTTGCTGAGCCTGAAAACCGCTCTGAAAATACTCCTGTCGTCATGTTTGTTCACATGTGGTCAGGCAGAGTTTCGTTTGTTGATGAAAAAGCAAAACTGGCAACTCAAAAAGGTTATATTGGCTTTGCCATTGATATGTATGGGAACGGTAAAACTGGTAACTCAGTCGAAGAAAACACAGCTTTAATGACTCCATTTATGAAAAATCGTGAAATGATGCAATCTCGTGTCCAGGCCGGTTTTGAAGCTATCAAACAAATCCCAAATGCTGATATTTCCAGAGTTGTAGCTATTGGATATTGCTTTGGGGGATTATGTGTGCAGGATTTGGCAAGAGTGAATGCAGAAGTAAAAGGAGTTGTCAGTGTTCACGGACTTATGAAACAAGCCCCAAATATTTCCCAAGGTTTATTCAAATCCAAAGTCCTATTACTTCATGGTTCAGATGACCCAATGGTCAGCGATGATGACTGGGTTGCTCTTAGAAAAGAACTCAACCAAGCCGGTTGCGACTGGCAAAAACAC
>JAGRJP010000247.1 GCA_020442665.1 Lysobacterales bacterium | reverse complement strand
AAATCTTCGTACCGCTTATGGAGAAAGTATCAAAGATTTGGATTGGATGAGTGAAGAGACAAAAGAAAAAGCTCTGGAGAAACTGCATAAATTTGATCCAAAGATTGGCTACCCGAGTCAGTGGAAAGATTACAGCAATTTGTCCATAGGTCATTCATTGATTGACAACATGAAAGCGATAACCAAATGGGGTGTTGACAGAAACAGAAGTAAATTGGGGCAACCAATTGACCGCACAGAATGGGGAATGAACCCGCAAACTGTGAATGCTTATTATAACCCGACAAAGAACGAAATTGTATTTCCTGCCGGTATTCTGCAACCACCATTCTTTAACATGAATGCGGATGATGCGGTTAATTATGGTGCTATTGGTGCGGTTATTGGTCACGAAATGGGTCATGGTTTTGACGACCAAGGTTCAAAATTCGATGGTGACGGCAATCTAAAAAGCTGGTGGACTGACGAAGATAGAAGCAAATTTGAAGAAAGAACAGCAATGTTGATTGAGCAATACAACAACTTTGAAGTTCTGGATGGAACCACTCATGTAAATGGTGAACTCACTCAGGGCGAAAACATTGGTGATTTAAGTGGTTTAACCATAGCCTACAAAGCCTTTAAAAATGCTTACCCTGAAGATGTCGTGATTGACGGCATGAGTTCTGATGAAAGGTTTTTCTTCGGTTGGGCTCAAATCTGGAGAGGGATGTATCGTGATGAAGAGCTGTTAAACAGAATTTCTACCGATCCACATTC
This sequence comes from Lysobacterales bacterium, assembly GCA_020442665.1. GTDB lineage: Bacteria > Pseudomonadota > Gammaproteobacteria > Xanthomonadales > Marinicellaceae > NORP309. The sequence goes on along the minus strand of JAGRJP010000247.1, from coordinate 1,242 downwards.
ACCGGTTGAATTCAGAGGAAATGGTCCATTAAGAAACTTCCCTCCATTCCATAAAATGTATGGTGTGAAAGAAGGAGATGGAATGTATTTACCAACTGAGAAACAAGTTAAAATCTGGTAATCCATTCTTCTAATCTTATTAAAACCGCCGTTGTAGAAATACACGGCGGTTTTTTATTGTCTGTAAAAATGTTTTACTCAATCTATCTAATCGTTTAGAATTATAGCTTTCAATCATTCTAGATATTTATGAAAGTCAAATTACTGTCTGTATTATCCCTTTTATTGATTTTGGTTTCCTGTGATAATTCTTCGGATTCCACAACTACACCCAATTCAGCTCCAAAAACACAAAATTCCGAAGTCTCGGAAATGACGACAGAGATTCAATCTAAATCAAATTCAAAGATTGGTTCATTTCTGCAAGCAGGAAAGATATGCGAAATTCTTTCAGCGGATGAAGTCAAAACTGCTTTTAACATTCAGTCAGAATTAAGAGCCGAAGAGTCAAACTACGGAACTTTGACTTGTTCTTACTCATGGGAACCGGAAGATATCGAGGAACGTAGAACACGATTTTTATCCAATATGCAAAATGCTGCTAGTGGCAATGCCGGTAAAACATCGATGCGTGAGAAGTTACTTGACGTGAATTTCACTGTTGCTTTGTCTGAATATTCAGGAACAGCGAAAACTTTTGTTCCGGTTAAGTTGTCTGAAGAACAATTGCAACAACAGATCGAACGAGCAAAGGAGCAAGCGGCAAAACGTCTGACTGACAAGCAAAAGGAAATTCTCGGTGATAGCGGTGCAAGCATGATGGAATCCATGTTAAGAAAAAACAATAACAATCTGGAAGTTGAAGGAATTGGTGATGCTGCTTATTGGAGTCATGTCGGTCAAGGCTCTTTGCATGTTCTTTCAGGGAATATCAATATGATTATTTCACCAATGATTGCAAGAACGATGGAAGAAGACATAGATAATGCGAAATCCATTGCACAATTAATTTTAAAATAGTTATACAAAGGTCTCAAAACATGAAAAAACAAATAATAACATCGATTGCCTGCATGGCAGTGGCATTAAATATCGTTGCAAAGGATGAAGTGAAAAGCCAATCACATCTGAGCTGGAAAACAATTCCTGTTGCGGAAAATTTGTATATGTTGATTGGTGAAGGTGGTTTTACCGGAGGAAATCTGGGACTTTCGATTGGTGAAGATGGTGTGATATTGATTG
>JAGRJP010000246.1 GCA_020442665.1 Lysobacterales bacterium | reverse complement strand
CATCTTTCCGACAAGAGCCACACCCTGAGCATGATTTCCCGACGAAAAAGCAATCACGCCACGCGACTTTTCTTCATCAGAAAGCTGAGAAATACAATTGTAAGCTCCGCGAAACTTAAAAGCCCCGACCCGTTGCAGATTCTCACATTTAAAAAACACCTCAGCACCCAACATTTGATTGAGTGTTGATGAAGTCAACACAGGTGTTTTATGAGCCAAATTTTCTAAACGACTGGCGGCTTGCTGAATTTTCTTAAAAAAATCTGAATTCATAATATGGAAAAAATTGATAAGTGAATACTTATACCAGAATTGTTGAAATCTACAAATAATTGATTGAACTAAACAACTATTGAGCTAGAAAAAAGGTATCGTCATGCTGAATTTATTTTCAGGATCTCCCAAATATTCCGTAAATTAATTTAAAGCTCATAATGCTCCCCTTTTGAAAGGAGATTAAGGAGTATGTTCTATAAACACATTTGATAACCCAGGTTCATTTGACTCGTTTAATGGAATGCAATAAATTAAATACAACTAAACTAACGCGGAGCGAAATTTGACATCAAGTATCAATACATCTGACCCCTTATCAAGGTACAAAGCCCAAACAAGCCTTTCCATGGCCAATCCTGACAATGAAAAAACTAGCAGGTTAGCTCCAAATTAGGCATCAAAAAATGGAGTAATTATGAATGAACTCCTAGAAAAACTTACATTAGAGTGGAAAATACTTAAGTCAATAGCGAGAAGCCCTCTCGGAAAGATGGTTTTCCTAGTTCCTTTTTTGCCTTTTGCGATTGATTTTCTAGACAATGTTGTTGGGACAATTGAGTTTGTAGAGAAAGCTGTTGATACGGATACGCTGTCCGCATGGGTTGAAAATAATAGAAGAACTTTGATGACCATGTATCTCGGGCTGGGCTTCTTTCTACTCTCGCGCATTGTGTTTGAAATAGCCTGTCCAAAAAGTATAAAAATGCATGACGACTCAGATTAATACATAGTAGACATTTTAAATAAAATGAAGCTTTCTGAAGAAGTAAACGACTACGAAAGATACCATTATTTTAGGCGTCGCCTTGATAAATTCGAAAGGATAGATGTTCGATATGAAGAGAATGCAAAACGACTTCGTTTTATGCTATCAATTGGCTTCATTATATCAATATTGCTTCTTGTGTTTCCTCCTCTAGGCAAGTTCATTCGCATGTTTTTCGACTATTTATGGCCATTTTAGTGGCATTAGAATCATGCCTAACAAGGTAATTTCACGTGGATGGTGAATTGCGGCATTATACAAAGTGATTGCAGGTGAATAACAACTCGAAAACATTCTAAACCCCTATACAAAACTCCAAAAAAAGTTATACTGCAAAAATTTTCACGAAAACTGTTTCAATGAAATACATTATCGTTATTGCTCTTCCTCATGAGGCTGAGGGTTTGGAGAAGTTCGCTCCGGTAGTCTATACCGGTGTTGGTAAAGTGAATGCCAGCATCAAGTTGTATGAGGCGATTGTTAAATATCAACCCGATTCGGTCATCAATTATGGAACAGCCGGCGGAATTGCTGATTTGGTTGGTTTGCACAAAGTGGCGCATTTTGTACAGGTGGATATGGATGTTCGTGGTTTGGATTTTCCTCGCGGAATCACGCCTTTATCCGATGAAAAGCTTCCTGAGAAAACAGGAATAGTCCTTGGAACAGGTGATAGTTTTATCACCAATGCGGAGAAACAACTGGAAGGCTTGGGTGTGGATATTGATTTAGTGGATATGGAGGGTTATGCTTTGAATAAAGTTTGTGA
>JAGRJP010000245.1 GCA_020442665.1 Lysobacterales bacterium | reverse complement strand
AATAGGCTCAATTCAAATTTTAATAGCTCATCATCATAGCAGGGCAGGTCATTGGTAGAAGTGCTCGCCTGTATTTTATGTAATGAGATGATGGCATCAGAGTACAAAGATTCAAAATTTTCATCATCCAATTTAGAAAGGTATTGAACAGTTCCCAGATCGGATAGTAGTAAAAAACCATCCTCAAGATTCTTCGCTAAAACTTTTGGGACGTTGACTCCGCTTTTTTCCAGTAGTTTTGCAACCTTGATAAATGGTTTACAATCTTCGTGCTCAACCGGAGCATCCATGACTATATAGGTTTGAGATTTTGAAAAGACTCTCCAGTAACTTCTAAAGCTGGCATCACTGGATGCCGGTTTTATGTAACATTCACTGTCAGATAATACGTTTTGAGTCCAAGCCAGTAATTCCAGCTTCCTATCCATATATATTTAAAAGATGAAAAATCCAATATTACTTTTGTAAAAATATATTTTCAAGCAACTATTGAGTTATTGAAAAATATACAGTCAAAATCAAGGCACCAATAAGGTTTAGTCCAATACCTGTTTTTATCATTTCTTTTATTGGGACTTTGCCACTACTGAAAATAATTGCATTGGGAGCTGTGGCAACAGGCATCATAAAAGCGAAGCTGGCACTAATAGTTGCAGGAAGCATCAATATAATCGGATTGACATTAATAGCCTCTGCTGTTGAAAGCAAAATAGGCATCAATACTGCGGTTGTTGCAGTGTTGCTAGTAATCTCGGTTAGGAAGGAAACCGAAATACATATTATTCCCACGATTAACCAAATCGGATAATCATTTAAAAAGGTTAGCTTACTTGCAATTAAATGGCTCAGACCTGTTTCTTGAAATGCTGTTGCAATCGTTATTCCACCGGCAAATAACAAAAGTATTCCCCAAGGGATTTTATTCACAGCTTCCCAGTCCATTATTTTCTGGCCTTTATCATCACCGAGTGTGAATAACACAACAACTGCCAACAAGGCGACTGATGCATCATTGGCCGTAGGAAAGTTGAATAACTCTCTCCAACCTCCAAATGGTTCAACTCGTGTCATCCATAAGATCGCTGTGATTAAGAATAAGATAAGAATTTTCTTTTGAGAAGATGTGATGCTCAACTTCTTTAAATCATAATCAATAGCTTTATTATTGATAAATAACCGCAGATACAGATAAGTCACAGGTAAAATTATAAAGAGAACCGGAGCAACTTGTTTCATCCAGTTAATAAATCCAATATCTGGTTGTCCGGAGTTTTGGAGTGTTTGAATTAAAATTAAATTTGGCGGTGTCCCAATAGGAGTTGCTATTCCACCAATGCTTGCTGAGTAGGCTATTCCTAATAATAAAATTGTTGAAAACTTTTTGCAGGAGTTATTTTCAACAATAGCCAAAGCAATTGGTAACAACATTAATGTTGTTGCTGTATTTGAAATCCACATACTCAGTAATGCCGCAGTAAGCATAAAACTTAACAATAATCTTGTTTGAGATTGTGTACCGATAAATCCGATGACTTTATTGGCAATATAACGATGGGTATGAGTCTGTGACATTGCGGTAGAAAGCATAAACCCACCAAGTAATAAAAGGATTAGCGGACTTCCGTATGATTGTGCGACTTGTTTGCTTGAAAGAATTCCAAACAAGGGAAATGTTCCCAATGGTATTAAGGAACTGACAGGGATTGGAAGTTTTTCAGTCACCCACAACATTGCAGTTATAAGTGTAATAAATAACGTGTGAGACTGAATATTTGAAAGCTCTGATGTATAGATTATGAGTGCTAATATAAGGGTGAAAAAAATTATCAACAGGTTATTCTTTTGCATGGCAAAAATCATATTATATGTTCCTTAAATAACTAAAATTTAACATTAATGCTTGTAATTATACCCAAGAAGAAATTATGATAGTAAGTGTTTTAATCAGGGGACCTTAGAATGCGTCTAAAATATTTAATTATTACAATTATTTCAATTGTGGTTTTACAGGCTTGTAGCAGCTCATCAAATGCTCCAAGAGCTGTAGAAACAGGACCTGCCACTAATCCCGGCGGAGATCCGGT
>JAGRJP010000244.1:5945-6938 GCA_020442665.1 Lysobacterales bacterium | reverse complement strand
TTTCTTTCATTCACTTTTCTATCAATTGTTTATGTATTTTTTTACAGTTTAGCTTTGTTATTCTTCTCAATCCATTGAATTAATTTTCTATTTTTTATGCTAAAAATTTATCGAGATAGCCTAAATACCATGCTGCTCCGGCTGCTGCACCAAGTAATACAATAATTGTGATTATCCATTTTCCTGCATTGGATTTTGTTGTAGTCGCTTGGTTCGCTGAAACATTACCTCTGTTTAATGAAGGTTTTGCTGATTGTTTTTGAGGTGCTTCCGGTGCTTTCATCTCCGGTGATTGGATTAAAAACCGGATATTATCCAATTTAATTTCATCTCCGACTTTGATTTCAGCTTTTGTCACTTTTTCACCGTTTACATAAGTGCCATTTGATGAACCTAAGTCTTCAATTTCCAAACCATTAGCAGTTACAGAAATAACCGCATGTTTTCTGGAAATTCCGTCAACATTGACAAAGATATCATTATCAGAGTGTCTACCTATGCTTGTTTTCCCACGCAAAGGAAATGTTTTCCCAAAATAAACGCCGGAAACACCTCTGATTACGAATTTAGGTAGCGCCATTCTAATTCGGGTGCGGTTATCGTCCTCAGTCTGTTTTTGTTGTGCTTCCAAACGACAATGAACCTGCGCCACAATCATTAAGTCACCTTCCCTGACTTCTTTAGTATCTTTAACCAACTTTCCATTGACCGATACCATGCAAGCAGGATTATCAACATTTACTGAAAAAACTCCATCGTCATTCACTATTCTGGCATGAATCGGACTCACACCCACCGCATCTACCTGTATATCAGCATCTTCTGAACTACCGATAGTAAATTCTCTCCCAATTAACTCAAAATCTTTATGTTCTTTATGAGGAAATACCAATTTCATAACTCTGTCCCGAATATTTAATTCATTTGGCATAATTATATCAAAATAAGCTCTCGGACTTAAAGCTAAATTATTATATTTAGTGCCATTACTCG
>JAGRJP010000244.1:4984-5840 GCA_020442665.1 Lysobacterales bacterium | reverse complement strand
AAAAATCCTAATATTTCGAGAAATAGTTTATGAAGATTTTAGTAGCGATTAAACGTGTTGTTGATTACAACGTACGCGTACAAGTTAAACCTGATGGTTCAGGAGTTGCTACAGATGGAGTTAAGATGAGTATTAATCCATTTGATGAAATAGCAATTGAAGAAGCCTTAAGAATCAAGGAAACAGGCAAAGCAAATGAAGTTGTCGTTGTGACCATTGGAGATTCTCAGGCTCAGCAACAATTAAGAACAGCGCTTGCTATGGGAGCTGACAGAGCTATCCTAATTGAATCAGACAGTGAAGTTCAGTCATTAAAAGCAGCAACCAGTTTGTTAAATGTCGTTCAAAACGAACAACCCGGTTTAGTGATTATGGGTAAGCAAGCCATTGATGATGATAACAATCAAACCCCACAAATGTTGGCAACTTTATGGAAAAGACCTCAGGCGACATTTGTTTCCAAACTGGAAATTAATGGTGAAAAAGCTCTTGCTACCAGAGAAGTTGATGAAGGCTTAGAAACCATTGAAATCAAACTTCCGGCAGTCATTTCAACCGATTTAAGATTAAATGAACCTCGCTTTGTTAAACTCCCTGACATTATGAAAGCAAAGAAAAAACCATTGGACACATTGAATCTTGCGGACACTTTGGGAGATTTCTCAGATAAAGAAATCACAATCGAAAAATTTGAGAGTCCTCAACCCAGAAGCAAAGGAATTATGGTTGAATCAGTCGATGAACTGGTTGCATTACTAAAAGAAAAGGGGCTGGCATAATGAACAAAATACTTATTCTTGCACAACACGATGGAAAAACCATTAATCAAGCTACAGCTAAAGCAGTTGCTGCGGCT
>JAGRJP010000244.1:0-4927 GCA_020442665.1 Lysobacterales bacterium | reverse complement strand
CCAAAATTTCAGGGGTGAATTGCGTTCATGCAGTTCAAACAGAAAATCAAAACTGGAAATTGGCGACAGGCATTTCTGCTAAAATTGCTGAACTTGCAAAGGATTACACACATATATTCGGACCATCGACAACACATGGAAAAGATGTAATGCCTTGTGTGGCCGCACTACTCGGTCAGAATCAAATCAGTGATATTATGGAAGTGATTGATGCTAAAACATTTAAGCGTCCAATCTATGCCGGTAATGCTGTGATTACCGTCAAATCAGAACACAATCAAATTGTTGCAACTATTCGCGCAGCGTCATTCAAAGCCGTTGATATGACCAGTGGTTCTGCTTCGATTGAGACCCATACTAATATACAATCGCAGCCGGACTCTTCTTATGTATCTCTTCAATCTGGAAATAGCGAAAGACCTGATTTGCAAACAGCTACGAAGGTTATTTCCGGTGGTCGAGGTGTCGGAAGTAAAGAAAACTTTGAAATCGTCTATGCTTTGGCTGATAAAATGAACGCAGCAACAGGTGCTTCCAGAGCCGCAGTCGATGCCGGTTATGTTCCTAATGATATGCAGGTTGGTCAAACGGGTAAGATTATTTCACCAGATCTTTATATGGCATTCGGTATTAGCGGTGCTATTCAGCATTTAACCGGAATCAAAGATGCCGGAACAATCGTTGCAATTAACAAAGATGCTGACGCTCCTATTTTTGAAGTGGCTGATATTGGCTTGGTTGGTGATTTATTTACGATTATTCCTGAGTTAACTGAAAAATTGTAAGACTTTTATTAATTCGAAAGCATCAAAAAAGCCGCTTAATTGCGGCTTTTTTGATATCTAAATAAAATCTAGATTTTCTTATTGATTGAAAGGCATTGTTGGATCGCCAAGCAATATCCAACCCACAATCACATCAGTAAACTCAGGTCTGCTGTCATTTACGGCTTGTTTTGCTCTTTGCATAACATCACCAATCAACATATTTGGCTTAGCAACATAACCTGACAGATGTTTCATCAATTCTTTCTGAGTGTTCGAGTAAGTTAAAGTTACGGAACCTAAAACAGCCGCAGCACCCACGTCTTCTGTCAACAGGAATGAATGAGACATTGTGTTATAACTTGGATGAACGTAATAGTTATTCCAACATCCCCATTGCATAACTGTCGATGGTTTGCCAACATTTGCTAATGACGAAACATCATTGCTGTCAAGCAAACCTGAGAAACTCCATGCTGATGAACCGGAGTGTCCAAAATAACTCACCAGTTTTTTGCCTTCATTAATACTGCTAATTAAACTCGACTGAGCATCTTCAATTGATAATTGATCCAGATAAATTGTCTCTGCATCCCAAGTCCCTGAAACGTCATTGACAAACTGATCGGAAACTGCAATAAAACCTTTATCCGCGGCCAATACCAAATCATTGGCTACATTAACCGATGGGAAGTTCAGAATCTTATTAACAACAATATCTAGTTCAGAAACTGTACGAACCGGCAATCGACCAATTGCCGCGTCCGGAACTCTGTCGCCGTTAGTGTCCGCAAATTGTGAATCCAATGGCACATGTCTGATAATATCAGAAGTATGTTGATAAATTGATGGAATAAAGCTTACAGGATTATTGCCACTGTAGTTTTTATAATCATAAGTATCTCCACCAACTAATAATACATATTTTGTACCAAATTGAGTAATTTGGTTTTCAATAAATGCTTTTATTGCATAAGCATCCATCGCTCCCATACTTAAGTTATCATAAATATCCTGAACATCAACTTGTACAACACTTAATCCTTGTTGCGTTCTTGCTTGAACCAATGGTTGAATTCCATCATAGAAGTCCGCATGGTAAATCACCAATAAATCATTATCGACTGTAGGCAATTCATTAGCGATATGCAGTGATAACAGTGGTCTGTTGACTGCGCTTTCAGAGGCAACATAATATACAGAGGAGTTAAAATCACCCGGAACTTTCACGTTATAGCCGGTAGTCAAACTTGGTTCAACAACAGCTCTTAAACGGAATAACTTATCTTCAGTGCTTCTGAATGCATAAATTTGGTCATTATCAAAACCTTGAATTTGATATTGTTCACTACCCTGAGAAGTAAACCTCAGATTATCATTTACTGCAACGAAATTTCTTGGGTAAGACAGCTTCAAAGACTCAAGATTAACCAAGTCATATCTGACTCCATTATCACCCGGAAGGGTGATTCTAACGGTATTATCACCATTAAATAAATGAGTTGAATTTATCTCAGAATTTTCATCTAAGACCTGTAAACCATCAAAACGAACATCTAACAATGAATTACCGTTTAACTCCATCATTAAATGATGATCAGGGTTATTGGCATACATTGTACCACCCCAAGCATTCAAATTCAGGGTAGAATCAACCGAGCCTGCATACAAATTATCAATCGAGATATTAAAGTTCCAGCTATTCGAATTATTCTCAGATGTTAATAAACGAGCTTTATACCAAGGATCTCCTGTTGTCGCAGATACTGAGTACAACAAATTCTCATCAGCAATAGCGTCAGCCATGTAGTATTCAGGAAATTCATTACCAATGCTCGAATTATCTTTTAATGCCAGTTTAGTCTCACCGATACTTAACTGATAATGTCCGGTATTGGAATATAAAGTTTCTTCAATATTAGCAACAAAAAGAATAGAGTCACCTCTTTCAAACAAGTCAGGATCGAAATCTGCTGAGAACAGAACATCGGCATTCATTTCATTCGGAGATTCGACAACCAAAGCCAATGGCTTGCTATAATTATCTGAAATTGATAATCTGGTTTTATCAAGCCCAGCCAGATCAATGCCTAAATTCAATAAGTCCGTATCACTAATTTTTTGAATGCCGGACTCTGTCACTTCAACATTCGCGATTATTTGTCCATCAGAAAAATTGAATGAGTTTAAAGTGTCACTGACACGAGAAGCATTTCTGCCTTCTGTTACAGTCTGTTGAATTTTATGCTCTTGCTGAATGTGTTGCCAGTTTATCTGAGTCAGTTCACCTTTATTTCCATAGGTTTTGTTCAACTCATAAGTTCCAAACTTTTGAGATTTACCTTCTATAGATACCTCTTCAATGACAAACGAATCACCAACACTCGAAGGAGCAATAAATTCATAGTTAATCACATCCATTGAACTAACTGCTTTTGAGTAAATCAATTCTGAATTCACTTTTTCCAAACCGAACTCAGTTTTCGCATATATATTAAAACCGGCATTGCTAACTTCAGTTAATGTTTGCCAAGAGAACTTCACATTATTTCCCAATTGAGTCGCTTCAAATGATTTTAATGTAATCGGAGTTGGAACCTCATCACCAAAACCATTACCAATATAATCTTTTTGGAGTGGATCCTCCCCTGAATTACTGGTTGAAAACCACATTGCAAGAGTTGAAGGATCGAAAACTACTTGATTACCTTCTACCAAAGTTTCAGTGCTACTAAAATTCCCTGGGTAACTATAGCACCCAGTATTATCTCTAATTGCTTCCACAGGAACTTGTATATCAACAAAATAATCCCCTGATATATCAGTTGCATCTTCATCAGTTACGGGGATTGCCCGAGTGAAGGAATGCTCCGTTCCCAAACCGTCATTACAGTTCGTATTTAATGCTGACAGACCCGGACCGGCACAGGCAACAAATTGATTAACTACTGTACCAGTTCCATCTGTTGATGCAGCACCTCCACAGGTATTTCCCACATCTCCTGCACCCTTATCATTGGGCACAGTTTACGATGGATTATCATCATATAATATTCTTAAAGTACTGGTTTGACCTGATCCATTAAGCCCTCCTCCAAAAACATCCAGCCAAACTTCTTTAAATCCATCACCATCATAGTCTAATAAAAAGTTCCAGTGAAAATTTTTAAATTGATAATTATTAGGACTAATTGGTGATTCATTCATTCGCATGCGAATATAGAGGATATCATCTGTCGTATCTCCCGGTGTCGCATTATTCCAATAATAGTAAAATGCTGATGGCTTAGATCCACATTGTGTATCTGCAAAACCATCATTTATTGCAGGATTACAAACACCTGTAGCATATTCCGGCCAGCCGGATGCAATTTCAACTGAAGAACTAAAACTACCAGTACCGTAACTATGATCATTACTTTTTCCCCCTTCAGGATCATATACTGCAGAACCTGAGAATGTGTAAGTAACCCATAAAGGACTTCCACTATTGTCAATATTAGCCCAAGTCGGGTCTGGTGGAGAATCAGTTAGCAACGCGTAACAGTTTGAAGACAATCCAACTACCAGAGCCCCAAAAAGTAGTTTTGATTTTACCATTTTATTTGAAAACATTATTTTACCTATCCAATTTTTTTATTACAGAATCCCCATGCAAAACAACCACTGCATGAAAAAATCGCACTTATGCAGAAATCTTACATCAAAATCATTCTCAATTGCAATTATTCGCCCCTATCAGTGCAAGTAATTAATGTTTTTTTTATGATTTACCGGGTAACTGTTTAAAAACTAAAGAAACTTAACACTTTTTATCACTTTTAATACTGAATTACATCCTTAAAACAAAGTGACATTTTATCTATTTTCAATTATTATGCTTGCCTTGATAAATTAAGATTTAGAACTATTCATGTGTGGAATTGTTGCGGCATCAGCCAGACGAAATATTGTTGACATTATTTTAACCGGATTAAAAACTCTTGAGTACAGAGGATATGACTCAGCCGGGATTGCAATAAATACTGATTCCGAACTGGAAATTCGTAAAAAAGCAGGCAAACTCAATAATCTGATTGTTGAATTACAAGAACATCCGGTTTCAGGAAATTCGGGGATTGGACACACCCGTTGGGCAACGCATGGCGAACCAACAAACAACA
>JAGRJP010000025.1 GCA_020442665.1 Lysobacterales bacterium | reverse complement strand
TCGTTTGCAACAATCAATAAAGGAACTTTGTGTCTTTTCTCTAACTCAAAAAGTTCTGTGCGTTTTTCGTTGATGATAAAGTTTGCAACCTTGGAAGGTACTTGTGCAATGACTTTTCCAGTTTCCGGTTTTTGAGCTTCTTCTTCTACAATTCTTAGAATTGAAACTGACAGCGACTCAATATTACGAATGAAACCATGTCCTGAACATCTCGGGCAAACAAATTGACTGGACTCATTAATGGATGACCTCAATCGTTGACGTGACATTTCCAAAAGTCCGAATCGGGAAATTTTACCAACTTGAACTCTTGCACGATCATTTTCAACCGCTTCGTTCAGTTTTTCCTCAACCAAACGCTGGTTTTTGTGATCTCTCATGTCAATGAAGTCAATAACAACCAAACCGCCAAGGTCTCGAATTCGCAATTGTCTGGCAATTTCATCCGCAGCTTCCAGATTTGTCATTGTTGCTGTTTCTTCAATATCCGCTCCACGAGTGGCTTTTGCAGAGTTGATATCAATAGAAATCATTGCTTCGGTGTGATCAATCACAAGTGAGCCACCGGATGGCAATCTCACCTCACGAGCAAAGGCAGACTGAATTTGACCTTCAATCTGATAACGTGAGAATAACGGTGTTGTGTCATTATAATACGATAACTTTTTCAAGTTATGAGGCATAACTTGTTGCATAAAATCTCTGGCTTTTTCATAGATTTCTTTATCGTCAATCAGAATTTCACCCACATCCGGACGCAGATAATCACGCAATGCGCGAATAAAAATATCACTTTCCTGATAAATAAAGAATGGTGCCGGACGACTGGCAGCCATTGTTTTAATTGCTGTCCACACCTGATCCAGATAATTCAAATCCCAATCCAACTCTTCAACAGATCTGCCAATCCCAGCTGTACGAACAATCACTCCGGAGTTTTTTGGCTGGTTAATTTGACTGAGAGTACTCTTTAAATCGGCTCGGGATTTACCTTCAATTCTTCGGGAAATTCCGCCGGATTTTGGATTCTCCGGCATATAAACAAGATAACGACCGGCAAGGCTGATATAGGTACTTAAAGCAGCTCCTTTGTTTCCACGTTCTTCCTTATTAACCTGAATAATGACTTCAGTGCCTTCTTTGACGGCATCTGCAATCGAAGGTCTGTCTTTTGAGTTTTTAGTTTCTGCAGTATAGTAATTACGGCTGATTTCTTTGAATGGTAAAAAACCGTGTCTTTCAGAACCATAATTAACAAAGGCGGCTTCAAGGCTGGGTTCAACCCGAGTGATGATTCCTTTATAAATATTTCCTTTCTTTCTGTCCTGACCGGGGATGTCTATGTCAAGATTGAAGAGTTTTTGTCCATCGGCAAGGGCAACACGAATCTCTTCCGAGTGTGTTGCATTGATAAGCATTCTTTTCATTGTAAATTCCTGTAATTAAGCAACACACAGGAACTTGGAACTTCTCAATATTTTCTTTTATTTTGGTTATTTAAATACGTCCATTCTAATGCCACCACAAATTCCAAAATCCAGTTATATTTAAGATTTATGAGGCTTTTTAAATTTTTCCAGCATTTCCAAAATAGCTTTTTATATTCTTTTTTTCCAATGACCAACAGCATCTATTCTATCTGTTTGGTATTATTTTGTGTGTTTGCAATTTTAAAAAACCGGATTCCAAAGTGTTTCCGTATTTTAAAACACATAAACTTTCTCACTTTGCACTGCATGGGGTTTTATCCTGCCAACCTGTGTCTTTGGGTTGATGACATCCTGTCTTGAAAGTTTAAATATTTTATCGAAATCACTCATCCGGAGTGTTTGGAACTCTCGAACTTGTTGTGAAAATTCCCGTATAATTCTTTTTTAATCTTTTGCTGATATTTCTATTCATCAAGCGCTTGGAATGATAACATTTCTCAACATTTCATTACAAATTAAATATTGCTTTTATGCAACATAAAACGGAAAACAATATCTTTGAAATCAATTCAGACACAGATGGTCAGCGGATTGATAATTTTTTATTAAAAACTTTAAAAGATTTAAGCAAATCAAATATTTACAAATTACTTCGTAAAGGTCAAATCAGAATCAACGGCAAACGCAGCAAACCAACAACCAGATTAACAGTCGGTGATTTGGTGCGAGTACCACCATTCGTTTTAGGAGAAAATCAGGAACTTTTCATCAGTGAAAATCTGCTTAAAGCTGTCAGAGACTCCATCATTTTTTCCAACAATAATTTTCTTGTTGTCAACAAGCCCAGCGGCCTTGCTGTGCATTCCGGAACCGGTGTCAAAGTGGGGCTGATTGAAGTTTGCAAAGAGCTTTTTCCTGAGACTGAAATTCAACTGGCTCACCGTTTGGATCGTGAAACTTCGGGATGTGTGGTGCTGGCAAAAAATCGTCAGGCGTTAAATGATTTTAATCAGCAATCTAAGGATAACAATATTACAAAAAAATATCTGGCATTGGTTAAAGGTGTGATTAAAAACAACTTTGAAGTGGAATTGCCCTTGGATGTCACTACTCGCTCCGGCGGTGAAAGAACCGTAACTGTCAGTGAAGATGGAAAATATGCCAAAACTCTTTTCAGAGTTTCTGAATTTTATCAAAGACAAATTAAATCCACATTGCTGGAGTGTCAATTAGTCACCGGGCGCACTCATCAAATTCGTGTTCACGCTGCGGCAATGGAACATCCATTGGCCGGAGATATCCGCTATGGCGATGAAAAATTCAATCAAAAACTAAGAAAGCTGGGTTTAAAAAGATTATTCCTGCATGCATCCAGCATTGAATTTACAGATAATGATGAAAAAATTATCGTTTCCGCAGAGCTACCGGAAAAATTGCATAAAATTCTGTCTGAATTGTAATCAGTCCTCGGAGTCAATAAAACGATAAAGGTGTTCTTTCAAGTTTTTCAGCTGATTGTGTGAACAGCAATAAACACCCATATCCTGAGCTCGCTCCAAAGTATAGCGACTGAGTTTCTGGTAACTGACAAGCATCGCTTTGCCCGAACTACCACCCAACGATTCTTTCAGAGAATCAAGTCGGTAAACGGCTTCAGAACCCGGAGTGTTGTCATTGTTGCGTTTGGTAAAACGACGGGTTTTACATTCGATAATATGCAAACGATTGTTTGCCATTGCAATCACATCGATTTCATTCTTAACCGTTCCTTTGGCGCGCACCACTTCCAATCCTTTGGCGATATCACTGATGTTGCTTCTGTTCTTTTGAATTTCATGGAGCAACATAAAAACATGGTCCTCCAACCATCCGCCATTGGCATAAAAACGACTGGCTTCATCCTTAAACACAACCTTGTTATGAAACACTTTCAATAAATCCTGTTCCTGAAACCGAGAGAGCATTTCCATTAAATTCGACTTACGGGAATAACCCTTATCAAAGTGAAACTCAAGACTGAGGTCAGCACGCATGGCGATATGGTTTAACGATGCTAAAGCAGAGCCAAAATGATCAATCTTTTCAATCAGCCAGTGTGTCAGTTCCTGCCTGCCATGATTTTCAACAAAATTAGAACCTTTGGATAAAATCTGTGTGGAAAATAATTTCAGAAATTCACTGATTTTTAATCGACTCCCCAAGCCAATTGCATCTCGGTCATTTGGAGAAAGCCAGTGCAAAGTGTTGGTGAATTTATCCACCACAAATGATTCCATGCCATTGTCCATAAACATCTGCAACGCCACCAGAACCATAATTCGGTAACCACAACTGGCGTTAAAAACCAGATTGCTGTCCTTGTTTTCATCAAAAATATGCTGAATAACCGTACGAATTTGCTCCGGTTCAAATGAAACCATGTGGCTTCTGCAAACAATTCCACGAGAGTTTAGAACCGACTTAATACCTTCCACATCATGTCTCTTACCGTGAAGCAAGATAACCTTTTCGGGTTTCAACTCCAATGCTGCGCTGGCAATTCCGGAGCTTTTGGTATCATAAATCGCCAAATGGACATTCATCAGCAAAAATCCTCCGATAACTCTTGTGATCTGTGATTGGCAGCTTTAACTGCCTGATTGATGATTTTTGCAAAATCATTGGCTTGAAAAGATTTCAAAGCTGCCTCAGTTGTACCATTGGGTGAAGTGACTTTCTGACGTAAAACCGTAATATCATCCTGCGATCTCTGCGCCAGTATCGCAGAACCCAGAGCCGTTTGTTCGGTGAGTTTGGCAGCGACTTCTTCACTCAAACCCAACTCAACTGCGGTTTTCTGCAAGTACTCCATAAACAAAAAGAAGTAAGCCGGACCGCTTCCCGATAACGCAGTGACCACATCAATTTTGTACTCTTCATCAACCCAATGTGAAATCCCAACCGAATCCAGAATCGCTTCGGTGAGATGTTTTTGCTCACGATTAACATTCGCATTCGCAAAAAGTCCGGTTGCTCCCTCACCAATCAATGCCGGAGTATTCGGCATGGATCGGACAATAGGAATGTCTTTTGAAATCCATTGCTCCAGATGTTCAATTTTAATCCCGGCGGCAATCGAAATCACCAAAGCACCGGTTTCAATCACGCTTTCAGCCACATCTAATGCCACCTGTTTCATAATTTGCGGTTTGACCGCCAAAACAACCACATCCGGAATACCAAAATGTTCGTTGTTATCACCGAAAGTCTTCACTCCGAATTTTTCAGTCACAACCTGTCGTTGATGTCCACCCGGATCACTGGCAGTAATTTGGCTCGGCAAAAACCCACGATTGATCAAACCACCAATCAAACTGGTCGCCATATTCCCTGCCCCAACAAAACGGACTTTTAAATTTGAAAGTTTTTTCATGTGTTTATTTTACCTGAAAGACTTAACAGATATGTTACAGGAAGTTAAAGGAAAAAACCATGAAGCGCATGAAGGTCGTGAAGGAAAATATTCAGCGCTCCACAAAACTCGCTCCACTCGGATAGCTGTTACGTTTAATCCGAACATTTCTGCGCGTTTCAGCGAAATGTAAAGGGAAAAGGATTGTCATTTCCAACTTGATTGGAAATCCAGTAAAACATCGTCATCATAAGCGAAGTGTTCAATGCAAGAATAAAATTTCTATAGCCTTTTTCTCAAAATCCTACTAGAATAAAGATAAATCTCAACCACGCTTTCAAATTTCAATTCACAAAGTCTGGTTAGGGAAAACAGGGCGTATATTCTTTTTAAAACCGTAATATATGCATGTTTTTGATTCGTGTTATACGGAATTGTGTATATTAGGATGTTGTGACCAGTTATTAACGACGAGATACATGAGCAACGAAAAAGATAAAATAATTAATCAACTGACTAAAATGATAAATAAACCAGGTGGAAAACAAGCTGCTAGATTTATTTTGAATTCACTTGGTGCGATGCCAATTGTTGGTGGTGCTATTGCGGCGACAGGTAACATTTGGGGAGAGAGGGAGCAACAAAACTTTAATGAGAAAATTACAGAATGGGCTTCCATAGCAAATGCGGATCTTTCTAAAGTGTTAATGGTTTTTGAATCTCAACAGAGAGAACCAACTAAATCAAACTTGGCATTGTTATTAGGTGAAGTTTTAAATGTGGAACTTCCACCTAACTATCCAACTGAGGGAACATTACAAGTTGCTACAATATTACACGGTGAGACTTTAGTAGAGTTTAAACCGTATGAAGAAATGGGTTGGATTACAATAACTTCAAATGGCAACTTGACAAATATGGGTGCAAATAACCGAATAGGAAATTCAATTGAGGACAAGAAAAGACCTTGGGGAATGGGAAACGGATTTGTTATTACATTCAACAAAACTCTATATAAAAATTAGAATAACTGGGCATAACAGCACCTACAAAAAATTGGTGCTTCATTGGTTAAACGAAGCAATAATTCCCCTTTACTCTCACCGAGATATTTTTGAGAATTTGGAAATACGTTTGCAAGTGTCTGAGCATTGCTTGCAATGTGAGTTTTTGCAAACGCCAAATTTGAATAAATATGGAGGGAAACCGTAGGTTGAGAGTTCGGGGCGTGTTTTCTTTTGGTTACTTTGCTTTACACGAGTAAAGAAAAGTAACAATTAATCACGAACAAAAGGAGCAAAGAAAAGATACTGAAATAACGGCATGACGATTTTTTGAGATACATTCGACTTCGTGTGCTGTGCACACTTCGCTCAGTATGACAGAGTTTCACTGAATCTCCGGGTCAAGCCCGAAGATGACACAAAAGAGCCAACGACTGAGAGTTTGGGCCATGTTTTGAGTTATTTTGAGACGAGAGATTTTGTTATAGACAAGGCATTATCCCCCACAGAATGTGAGCATATATCAAATATGTGACCATTCGAGGAGGATAATAACCCCGTATTTAGCAAAATATATCTCTCAAAATTTATTTATCAGACAAGTGCATCAACGGCAAAGGCTGCGACGAATTACTGTCAATAAAATAAAC
>JAGRJP010000243.1 GCA_020442665.1 Lysobacterales bacterium | reverse complement strand
TATGCTCGGCAATTCCGGTGCCAATGGCAAAAATATTTGGATCAAAAATAATGTCTTCGGGTGCAAAACCAACCTGTTTGACCAATATATCAAAACTTCTGCGACAGATTTCGACTTTACGAACTTTGCTTTCTGCCTGACCCTGTTCATCAAATGCCATGATTATCACGGCCGCACCATATTTTTGAATGGTTTTTGCTTGTTTAATGAATATTTCTTCGCCTTCTTTGAGCGAGATAGAATTTACAATTCCTTTACCCTGACAATGTCTTAAACCGGCTTCAAGAACTTCCCATTTGGAAGAATCAAACATTACCGGTACACGAGCAATCTCAGGCTCTGTAGCAATAATATTCAAAAACTCAATCATCACTTCTTTGGAGTCTATCAACCCTTCATCCATGTTAATGTCGATAATCTGTGCTCCATTTTGCACTTGCTGTAACGCCACTTCGGTCGCTTTTATATAGTTCTGTTCCTTAATCAAGCGTTTAAACATGAGCGAACCGGTGACATTGGTTCGTTCACCGACATTGATAAAATTCAATTCTTTACTCAGATTTAATGCTTCCAATCCTGATAATCTGGTTAATGAAGGAATTTTGGGAATCGTACGAGGTTTCAAATTTGAAAGTTTTTCAGAGAAAACCTGAATATGTTTTGGTGTTGTTCCGCAACATCCTCCAACAATATTCACAAACCCTGATTTTGCCATTTCGGCTAAAATTTCTGACATTTCCTCAGGTGTTTCGTCATACTCGCCAAGTTCATTGGGTAATCCCGCGTTAGGATGAACACTGACAAAGCATTCACATATTTTTGATAACTCACGTACATAAGGAATCAAATCCATTGCTCCTAACGCACAATTCAAACCTATGGTTAATGGCTTTATATGTCGAACGGAATTATAAAACGCTTCTGTTGTCTGACCTGACAGAGTGCGTCCGCTGGCATCGACAATTGTTCCTGAAATCATGATTGGAATATCCTCATTCCGTTGTTCCATAACTTCAGAAAGTGCATAAATTGCCGCTTTGCAATTTAAAGTATCGAATACAGTCTCAACCATTAAAATATCAGCACCGCCATCAAGCAAACCATTGGCAGCCTCAATATAGTTATCTACCAATTCCTGAAAAGTGACGTTTCTAAAACCCGGTCGATTGATATCGGGAGAAATCGAAGCCGTTCGATTGGTTGGTCCGATGCTGCCAACTACAAATCGAGGTTTACTCTCAGTCGAAAATTGCTCACAACACTTTTTGGCTAACTTTGCGGACTGAAAATTAATTTCATAAGCCCAAGACTCCATTCCATAATCAGCCTGAGCAATTTGCGTGGCGTTAAATGTGTTAGTTTCGATTAAATCGGAACCGGCTTGCAGATTCTTTAAATGGATTTCCTCAATAATTTGCGGCTGTGTGATAGATAATAAATCATTATTTCCTTTTAAATTATTTTCATGATTACGAAATTGTTCGCCCCGATAATCAGATTCGCTCAACTTGTAAGATTGAATCATCGTTCCCATTGCGGAATCCAGCAATAGAATTCTTTGTTGTAATAGTGAGATTAGTTTTTGTTTTGTTGTCATTATTTTTCAGCTTCGAGCGTAATTACTTCAAAATGTGGTTTCTTGCTTTCGATGGAAGTGACTTTGGCTTTAATGTTTTTTAATCCCGCAGCTTCAACCCATTTAGTTAATTGTTTAATTGTAAAACCATTATTAACATGACCAAAATCCTTAACAATTTCAGTGTGCGGATGTTTTTTTAAAGTTGAAATCAGAATTTTTCCATTTGGCTTCAAAGATTTAGATGCTTGATCGATGGCTTCCTGAGCATTTTCTGAATAGGTTAAAACATGCAACAAGAACACAGTATCGAATGATTGGGTTAAACCTAAGGCATGCATGTCAGCAACTACATATTGAACATTTTCTGCATTCGATAAACGTCTTTGAGCCGCTTCGATAATAGTTTGGCTGCTATCAACACAGGTATAAGTTAAAGCTCTTTTATGAAGAAGTTCAGCTAAAACGCCATCACCTGAACCTATATCAAGCACATCACCAAGTTCCAAAAGATAACTGAGAGCTCGGGTTGTAGCTTCCCAGCTTCGACCCGGAGAATATTGTCTTTCCATATCGCCGGCAACAGAGTCCACCCAGTTCTTACTTTTTGCTCTTTCTTCCAAAACTTTGGTTAGTCGTTGCTTATCTTCGATAACCAAGGAGTTTTGTTCTTCTTCATCGTTTAAGGACTTCAAAATATACTGATAATCGCTTTTTATCAATTGATGATTGATTCGATAATAGGTTGAAACACCATCTTTTCTGGCTAAAACAAACTTGAGTTCCTTTAATTTTGCTAAATGTGTGGATACACGAGGTTGTGCCAATTGCAATGTTGCAGACAATTCAGCGACAGTTAGTTCCGTCTGTTTTAGCAAAAGCAGCAAACGTATTCTGGTTTCATCTGCCAGAAGTTTAAATACAGAAACAATATTCATCCTTTTATCTTGATTTAAAGATATATGAATTGTATATCATTGATTCTTGCCGTCAAGGAAATAGTGAATTAAATGATTTATCTGAGATATTAACTGCCGGCTTGAGCCATAAACCATTTTTTTAGAGGAGATTGATTGATTAAGTTCATTCCTAAACTTCGTAATGGTTTTTTAATATGATTATCATCTTTGAACATATGATGCAAAAAACTCATCATTTCCGAAGTCTCTTTGACCTGAGAAATTCTTCTTCTTTGATATTTTCGTAAATTTTTATGCAAAAGCAAATCATCTTTAAGAACTGAACTATCCAGTAATTCAAACAATAATTGGACATCACCGATTCCCAGATTGACGCCCTGACCGGCTAATGGGTGAACTCCGTGAGCACTATCTCCGCAAAGAACAACGCGGTTATTGAAATATCGTTCAGCATAAAGTTGAGTTAATGGAAATGCTACTCTTGCGCTTTTTAAAGTTACTTTTGGTGCAATTTCATGATTCGATAAAGCATTGACAATTCCCTGTTCAAAAGTTTGTTCATCACAAGATAGCCAATAATCAACCTTATCTTTCGGCAAACTCCAGACTATTGAGAACAAATTATCACCCATCGGAAGCACACCGATTGGACCACCTTCGTTGAAAGCCTGAAAAGCCGTGAATTCAGGAGCATCTTTAATACTTAGATAGGCGACCAGACCGAACTGATGATAATCATTTTCAGTCGTCTTAATATTTACAAACTCTCTGACTTTTGATTTTCTTCCTTCAGCCGAAATCAATGCCCTGCTCTTGAATTCATGACCATCAGTTAATTGAACGCGAACCTGTGAACCTGTATTTTCTAACGAATCAATGGAATGACCTGTTATAATTTCACAAGTTGGATAACTATCAAGCGACTTCCAGGCAGCCTGAACCAAATTATTATTCTCTAACAAATACCCTAAACAACTCTGCGAAGAAAAATCGGCATCAAAATTGATGTGTGCCTGACTTCTGGTGTCCCAAACCTGCATGTGTGAATACGGAGCAATCCGATTTGAATAAAGATTTTGAAAAATTCCCAACTTCTTTAGATATTCGATATTCTGCCAGGAAACTGCAGAAACTCTTAAATCCATATCTGAGTTTTCTGTAAGGAAGGGACTTTTATTCGATTCAATCAATAATACCGATAAACCGGATTGACAGGCAGCGACAGCGGATATAGAACCAACCATACCACCACCGGAAATTATCAAATCAAATTTCTTCATGATTGCCTCAGTAATTTGGGAGTTAAACCACGATAGCCGGATGCTCGCTTGAAAAGCTCCATTTTTGCGACATTGGATTGTTGTAAGGAAAATAATCCCAAAGATCGAATTTTATTAATTACCGGCTCATCCAGTTTAAACCATTCCATCAGATCATCAGTGTATTGCATGGTTTGAGTTTGATCTGTATCGACACTTTGTTGATATTTTTCCAATACTTGTACACTACCAATATCATTATTTTTTTCAATCGCCAATTCCATAACGTCCACCAGATTTGCAATATCTCTGACCGCTAAATTTAAACCTTGAGCTGAAACCGGGCTGACACCATGAGCGGCGTTACCCATCAAAACAACCCGATTGGAAGTTTGCTGTGGCACTTTGACAAAATACAAGGGATAACAACTTCTTTTGCCAACTTTCAAAAAGCGACCTAAACGATAACCAAATTGAGTTTGTGCCCTTTTTAAAAACTCTGAATCGGAAAGTGACATGATTTCATCAGCTTCGGAACTTTTAACCGACCAAACAAAGCCACAACGATTATTCATGAAAGGTAATAATGCTGTCGGTCCTTCTTTGGTTAATCGTTCATAGGCACAATGATTGTGTTTGAGTTCGGGAGTGATGTTGCAAATAATGGCTGTCCTTTCATAGGATTTAACTTCAGTCGGTAAATTAAGTGTTTTACGAATTCCCGATTGAATACCATCAGCAGCAATCATCAATGTGCTTTTATCTGTAAATTCCTCAGATTCGAATTGATACTTTATTTCAATAGAATCATCTAAGTTGTTGAATTCCAAAAATTTTGCCGGGCAAATCAGATTAATACTTTGATTATCAATGACTTTTTGGTAAAGCGACATTCCTAGTTTTTTTGCTTCGACAATAAACGCCAATTCATCAATTTCAAAGTCAGAAGCATCAAATTTTACAACACCAAAATGTCCTTTATTTGAAACATGAACCTGTTTAATTGGTGTGATATCATCAAGAAGATTTTCCCAGATTCCTAAATTTTGCCAAAACCGAATGGATGCCTGATTGACCACTAATGTCCGATCATCATAACTTGGATGTGAGTTGTGACTGTTTTCTGTGTGTTCAATGAGATTGATTTTGAAGCCGAGATTTGACAAAGTTAATGCACATGCCATGCCTACCAGTCCGCCACCTACGATGGTAACGTCGAAATCACGATGCTTTTCTTTTAGCTTCATCACTACGAATTTTTTCGAGTCTTTCAAAATAATCATCATCGACTTGTGTGATGTATTTATTGGAAAAACAGGATGTATCAAAGTTTTTCACATATTTGCTATCATTCGAACAAGCAGCTACCAAATCATCTAAAGATTGGTAAATGACTTTGTCTGCTCCCAAGATTTCCGTTACTTCTTCTTCAGTTCTGTTGAAGGCGACTAATTCTTTCGGAGCCGGCATATCGATTCCATAAATATTTGGGTAGCGAACCGGTGGAGCTGCCGAGGCAAAATAAACTTTCTTGGCACCGGCATCCCGAGCCATTTGAATAATTTGAGTTGAGGTGGTTCCGCGAACTATTGAATCATCAATCAAAAGAACATTTTTACCTTTGAACTCTAATTCAATGGCGTTTAGCTTGCGACGAACAGATTTCACTCTTTCGGCTTGTCCGGGCATGATAAAAGTTCGGCCGATATAACGGTTCTTCACGAAACCCTCACGAAACTTAACACCCAAACGATAAGCCAGAGGAATAGCACTGGTCCTGGAAGTATCAGGAATTGGAATCACTACGTCAATATCATGATCCGGCATCTCTCGCAAAATTTTATCTGCCAGATGCTCACCCATGCGCAAACGAGCTTTATGAACAGAAATATTATCCATAATGGAGTCTTCACGGGCAAAATAGACAAATTCAAAGATACAAGGCGTGTGTTGTTTTTTCTCAGCACATTGCTGACGGTATAAAGTTCCATCAAGTCCTAGCAATACCGCTTCACCCGGCTGGACATCATCTATAAGTTTATAACCATGCAAATCCAAAGCCACACTTTCGGATGCGAGAATGTATTCATCTTTGCCATTGACTGTTTTTTTGCCCAAAACCAAAGGTCTGATACCATTTGGATCACGAAAACCAATCACTCCATGCCCGGGAACCATAGCCACAACAGCATAGCCTCCGACGCAGCGTTTATTTAAATTGGTAATGGCTTTAAAAACCATATCCGCTTTTAATTCAATTTCATGATTTTTCTGTAATTCATGTGCTAATACATTCAGCAGGACTTCGGAATCTGAACCGGTATTGATGTGTC
>JAGRJP010000242.1 GCA_020442665.1 Lysobacterales bacterium | reverse complement strand
AACAAGATCCAAAGTGGATACAACCTGCGTGAAATTCTCGAATACGCTAATGCCTTGCCATTTCGATCCAGCAAAGACAAGCGCGAACTGTCTCACCTGTATGAAACCAAAATCAAAAACATGGGCAATGCCGGGCGTAATGGAGGTCAGTATTACACTCCTAGACCTTTGATTCGGGCGATGATACAGGTCATCGATCCACAAATTGGTGAAAAGATTTATGATGGCGCGGCCGGTTCCTGTGGTTTCTTATGCGAGGCTTATGAGTACATGTATGAACGCATGCATAAGCAAAACCAAGCCACCACCGACAATCTCAAGACCTTGCAGGAAAACACCTTCTACGGCAAAGAGAAAAAAAACCTCGCCTATGTCATAGGCATCATGAACATGATTCTGCATGGCATCGAAGCACCCAACATCATTCACACCAATACCTTGGGTGAAAATATCCGCGACATTCAGGAAAAAGACCGTTTTCATGTGATTTTGGCCAATCCACCATTTGGCGGAAAAGAACGCAAAGAGGTGCAACAGAACTTTGATATCAAAACTGGTGAAACCGCCTTTTTATTCATGCAGCACTTTATCAAAAGTCTCAAAGCCGGAGGCCGAGCCGCGATAGTGATCAAAAACACCGTACTCAGCAACACCGACAATGCCTCCATTGCCTTGCGCAAACTGCTACTGGAAAGCTGTAACCTGCACACCATCCTCGATATGCCTCAAGGCACCTTTCAGGGCGCAGGGGTAAAAACCGTGGTGCTGTTCTTCCAAAAAGGCGAACCCACTAAAAACATCTGGTATTACCAACTCAATCCCGGTCGCAATATGGGCAAAACCAACCCGCTCAATGATAAAGATATGGAACACTTTGTCATCCTGAGCGCAGCCGAAGGGTCTCAAAAAGAATCTGAGAATTCATGGACAGTCAAAGTCTTCGATATCGACGAAACCACTTTCGACCTCAGCGTCAAAAACCCCAACACTCCCGAAGAAGCACCGCTAAGAAGCCCGGAAGAGATCCTGAAAGAAATGGAACAACTGGATGCAGAAACACAATCCATTTTGCAAACTATCCGAGAGTTGGTATAAGTCAATGAAAGATTCTTGGAAAAGGGAATGTATTGGTGATATCGCAGATTTAAAATATGGATNNAAGCTCTTAGCGAAGGTGAATACAGGTACGTTAGAATCACTGATATAAACAAAAGTGGCGAACTCACTACCAATAATAAAAAATATGTCGCAAATTCTGAAGAAGTTAAGAAATATGTATTAAATGATTATGATTTATTAATGGCGAGAACAGGGGCTACTTTTGCAAAAGTGCTATTATTTCGCAATATTGAGCCTTCAATTTATGCTTCATATCTAATAAAAATTGATTTTAGAAATCTAATAGAAAATAAACTTTATTGGTATTACTCGCAATCCTCGCAATATTGGGAACAAGCAAATATATTATCCTCAGGTTCAGCGCAACCTCATTTCAATGGGGCTGCTCTAAAAAGATTATATTTCAATTATCCGGAATCAATAAGCGAACAAAAACAAATCGTTACCATTCTCGATAAAGCCTTTGCTGCCATCGACCAAGCCAAAGCCAATATCGAAAAAAACATTCAAAACGCCCAAGAGCTATTCCAATCCAAACTCAACCAGATCTTTAGCCAAAATGGAGACGGTTGGGAGGAGAGGACATTGGGTGAATTAGGGACATTAACATCAAGTAAGAGAATATTTAAAAAAGAATACGTAAATGAGGGCATACCATTTTACAGATCTAAAGAGATTAAGGAGCTAGGAAATGGTAGAGATATATCACTCGAATTATTTATATCAGAAGAAAGGTATAGAGAAATAAAAAGTAAATATGGAATACCTGAAAAAGGTGACATTCTACTCACAGCCGTTGGTACAATAGGTGAAATGTATATAGTGAAAGATAATGATGAGTTCTATTTCAAAGATGGCAATATCATGTGGTTAAAAAACTTTGAAACCTTGAATTCATTTTATTTAAAGTATGCACTGACTAACTTTGTTGAACACTTAAAAGCAATTTCAAGAGGATCTGCATATAACGCTTTAACTATTCAGAAATTAAAAGCATATTCTATTCCTGCGCCAAATCAAAACGTTCAAGAAAGAATTGTTATAGAATTAGACTTGGTACAAGAAAAGGCGAATCAACTTGAGAATCATTACAAAGAGAAGCTGTTAAACCTTGATGAACTAAAAAAATCCATCCTTCAAAAAGCCTTTACCGGGGAGTTGACCTGATGAGTAAAAACATAGATCCAAAATATGACAACCCAAAGACCGCGGGAGAAAGTGAAAAGGCATTTGCTAAGTGCTGTCTTGGTAGAGAAAAGTATGCCAAATTGTTAACTCATATTATTAGTAATTATCAACAAGGATTTGTACTGGCTTTAAACAACCCTTGGGGTACGGGTAAAACTACTTTTTTAAATATGTGGCAAAAATATTTGGAGCAAAATAAGTACCAAGTTTTACATTTCAACGATTGGAAAAGTGATTACAGCTCTGACCCATTTATTGCATTAATTTCTCAGTTAAAACAATTAGGTGATAAAAAAGCGAGCAAAGCTTACAAAGGTTTTATGACGAAGGCAGCAACTTTAGTTAAACGACTGGGTCCTGCTGTCGTTAAAAGTGCTGTGAAAAGAGTGATAGACGATGATGAGCTTGAGGAATTAGCTGGAATATCAGCTGACATAACCGCTGAATCACTTGAAAAACAAATTAAAGAACAACTTGAGACTGAGAAATCAATTGAAGATTTTACCTGCGCACTTGGCAAGTTGGTTAGTGAGTCAGATGGACAAAAGCCATTGGTGTTTATTATTGATGAATTGGATCGATGCAGACCTAATTATGCAGTCTCTGTTCTTGAGTACATTAAACACTTTTTCAATGTGGAAGGTATTGTATTTGTTTTAGCGGTTGATAAAGAACAATTGGGGCATGCTATAAGAGGAGTATATGGCAGTGAAAAGATAGATGCTGATGAATACTTAAGACGGTTTATTGATTTAGAGTACATCATTCCAGAGCCTCATTTGGATGATTTTTGCGAATTACAATATATCGAAAATGATTTTGATGGATTTTTTAAGAATAAAGAAAGATTACATAGCGAAAATTTAAAAAATGAAGGAGAACATTTTAAAAGAATCTCAAAAAACTTGTTATCGCAGGCTGACGTTTCCCCAAGATTAATCAAAAAGATTTTTTTTCAGGCTAGAGTTATTTTGAGCACATTACTCAAAACAAAAAGAGTTAATTCAGCATTATACTTTTTTTTGATTTATCTGAAGCACCTTCATAATGAAGCGTATAATAAGATAAGAAACAATGAATATTCTCTCGGTGAACTTGCAAAATTTTATGAGCAATTAATTGATTTCAAGTACATAGAATCAGATAGATTCATGCTTCTATATACGGAAGCATGCCTTATGACTTTTTATGCTAACTACTGCAATTTATCATCGAATCAAAGAGAAAAATTAGATTGCTTGTCTGTGGATAATAGAGGGGTAACATTTGAAACAACTCATAAAGGAAATATGCATGATAACTTTGTAACTCAATTAGTAAATATCTATAGAGGATTCGATAGAGACTATTCAATTCATAATTTTTTCGAAATGATCGAAATGTCAGATAATTTTGAAATACCAAAAGATGATTAAATGAACGAATCCCAAACCAAACTTGACCTTATCGAGCCCGCATTACGCAAGGTCGGTTGGAATATGGTTAGTGCCTGCAGAAAACCTCTACAAAACACTCAAAATCAGCAAGAAACAACTGATTCTGTCACTATTTTATTACGAATTACTGGAAATTGGAATAAAAGTAACCATAATGGTTACATGGTTTAATTATGGCTGAATATGACTTACAGGATGTAATTAAAGCTGCCAGGCAACAGAAAATTGTTTACCCCGGCCGCAAAGTTCAGCGGGATATTCGTAATTTAGGCTATGAATTAAAGGATTTGTCAGATTGCTTGTCGCGATTACGGGAGTCTGATTTTAGAAAAACACATTGTTATCCTGATTCATTACCAGTTGATGATTATGTGGTGAGTTACCAAAAGAGAAGTACTGCGGATGAGGAGTGTCCCGTAGATGACTTGTATATTAAATTTTGTATGATTGATGGAAATTTAGTTATTGAATTAGTTTCATTTCACTTAACTCAATAACAGGAGAAATAAAGATGAATCATTGTATCTATTGTAAATCTGGTTCAGTGAATGTATTGACTGAGAACGAAGAGTTTACCTACAAAGGCAAATCGGTTCAAATCCCAGTTGAATTTACGCTGTGTGATAACTGCGATAAAGAGTATATTGATACAAAACAAATACTAAAAAATGAAGCGGTTGTAAGAGATGCAAAAAAATCCATAGATGACCTTTTGACTTCAGCAGAAATAAAACAAGCCAGAGAAGATTTGGGCCTGACTCAGGCTCAGGCTTCACTGGTTTTTGGCGGCGGCAGAAATGCTTTTTCCAAATATGAAAGAGCTGAAGTGACTCAAAGCAAATCCATGGATAAATTGATTCGTGTTGCTT
>JAGRJP010000241.1 GCA_020442665.1 Lysobacterales bacterium | reverse complement strand
TGTTTTTAATCACCGCATTGGCAGCATTCAAAATGTTTTGTGTGGAACGATAATTTTGCTCCAGTTTATACATCGAAGTGGCAGGGAAAAATTTTTTAAAATTAAGAATATGATCAATCTTTGCTCCGCGCCAGGCGTAAATCGACTGATCATCATCACCAACCACCATGACACGGTTTTTATCACCGGCAAGCAAACGCACAAAAGCCGACTGAATATCATTAGTGTCCTGAAACTCATCCACCAATATCGCATGGAAACGGGACTGATAATGTTGTAACAGAGTTGGGTTTTTCAAAAGCAACTGGTGAGTTCGTAATAACATCTCGGCGAAATCCACAAGCCCACCACGATTACAATGATCCTGATAATGCTGATAAATTCGAATCAAAGTCGATGAATTGTCATCACCGAAATCATCAATTTCTTCAGCACGAACTCCTTCATTTTTCTTATCGTTAATAAATCCCTGAACAGCACGCGGTATCCATTGTTTTTCATCCAAATCCAAATCCGAAATGACACGCCGAATCAACCGATACTGATCTTCTGAATCCAGAATCTGAAAGTTCTTCGGCAACTCCGCCTGTTCGTGGTGCATGGTCAACAAACGCAGAGCAATCGAATGAAATGTCCCAATCCACATACCGGTAATTGGCTTATCCAGTAGATGAGACACCCGATTCCGCATCTCCGCTGCCGCCTTGTTGGTAAAAGTCACCGCCAAAACTGAATAAGGAGAAACCCCTTCAGCCGCCAATAACCAGGCAATGCGATAAACCAACACCCGCGTCTTCCCCGAACCCGCACCCGCCAAAACCAAAGCATGCAACGCATCGGTCGTCACCGCCTCGGCTTGCGCTTCATTCAGATTGATGAGAAGTTTATGTGTGCTTATCACAGAGAGTTGTTTTTATCAAAGCGGTGGATTATATCTGATTTTGGGTTAATTTGTCCCTTTTGCTTGTGCAAAAAAATTCATGGAGAAATTTTTCACGCAAGCCTTCAAGGATGAAGGTGAGTCTCATGGTGAGACGAATAAAAACTCGCTACGCTCAGACATTTGTTTCGTTATTATCAAACTTTACTCCGCTACTCAGCGGTATATAAGGGGTTAGGAGAAAACCTATTTGCATCGATATAAATTTGATAAAAAAAGGGGATTTTATTATTATTTGCATAACCTACAATATTAAGCTCAAAATGGATGTTAACAATACCGTTTAAGGTTCATTCGAACACAATTTATTTTAATGAGAGTTATGCCAAAAAACACAAATATAAACTTGGCCAATAAAGTTGCACGGTTCAAAAAATGGGCGTCTTCACGCCAGGGTACTTATGGAGAATGGGAGTGTGATTATCAGCATTGGGACGAGTTGTGGAAAGCTGCTGAAGAATCAATGAAAGATTTTAGTCACGAAAATTCGGATATTGAAACTATCAACAATCTACTCTACACAATTGCAAGGGATAATGAGATAGAGAGGTTAAGAAAAGAAGCGATAAAGTATCCAGAACTGCTTCGTCAACTCGCCCGCTTTGGCGTAGATTCATCTGAACCAGATGCGAAATGGCAAGTTTCAGTCTCAGTTGCAGATGCTCAACTACCTGATGCAGCAGATTTAATACGCCCCTATCTTAATGATAATAATGAATATGTGCGTCGTCGAAGTCTATTGGCAATAGCCCCATTTTCGCCAAATGAAGCTGAGGAAATAGCAAAAGTTTGGATGGACAAAGATTATGAGTACTCACGAATTGCAGGTTTACATGTACTCGATATCTTGAAGTCTGAGTGTCTAGAGCTCTACTTAGAAAGGCACGCCAATGATTCAAGCAAATATGTTCGTTCAAATGTTGAAGATATAAGGAAACAAAGATACAGGGAGTAACAAAGGAGCAACCCCCATACATTTCGCTGAGACGCGCAGGGAAATTCGGAAAAAAGTTCCAAAGGTCTATTATGCTGAAATAACGACATGACAAAATAATAAATTTCTCGTCATCTCGACTAAGCGAAGCGCATGGAGAGATCTCAAAATAGATTTCTCCACTCGTTATACTCGACCGAAAAATTCTTCAGGAAAGAATTTTCATGTAAACCATC
>JAGRJP010000240.1 GCA_020442665.1 Lysobacterales bacterium | reverse complement strand
TTAGTCAAAGTCATCAAGCGCAAATTCTATAAGTACGCGTGACCCAAGTGTAATATTTTTGTAAAAATTGGAAATCTAAAAAATTTAATTTCCATTTAAATCAATGAGTTAGGTTGTTTCTCTTTTAATCTGCGCCTGTCCTTTGATGCTGGCGTAGATCGACTGAAAACAGCAGACAAGGCAGACACCAGCCTCAGTTGGGATTATGACCCCACAGGCAACCGCATTTATGAAAACCTGAACGGTATACAAACGGATTACACCACCGACCCGCTCAGCAATAAGCTCAGCCAACTGGGAGCAAGCACTCGTTTGTATGATGATGCAGGCAATTTGCAGGATGATGGCAGCATCAGCAGTACTTATTCCGGCAGAAACCGTCTGGTCAGCACTCAGGGAGCATTGGCACCAACGCTTTATCAATACAATGCTTTTGGCGAAAGAGTTTACAAGCAAGGTCAGACAACAACATTATTTGCCTATGATGAACAAGGTCATTTACTGGGTGAATATGATTCTGTCGGCAATCTGATAGCTGAAACCATCTGGCTGGATGACACACCGATTGCCACTATCAGACCGGATACCGAAAGCCACAACGGATTAACAGCCGGTAATGTCAAAATCTTCTTTATCCATCCCGATCATCTGGATACACCCAGAACCATAGTTGATACAAGCAATCAAGCTATCTGGCAATGGCATTCTGATCCTTTTGGAACAACTCCGGCTAATGAAGACCCAGACAATGATGGCAATAACTTTGTCTCAAATCTAAGATTCCCGGGACAATACTTTGATATAGAAACCAACACCCATTACAATTACTTCAGGGATTATGAGCCACAAACAGGGAGGTATGTGCAGAGTGATCCTATTGGGTTGAAAGGGGGAATCAATACATATTCATATGTTGGTAATGATTCATTATCGTACACTGATGAATATGGTTTGTTAAAATGGAGAAGGCCTGCATGGTGGAAAAAAACTAAGGAGGAGTTATTTTTAAGAAGTGGCAATAAATGTGAGAAATGTGGGAAAAAATTCAGAGATAACCCTGATTTTAAAGGTCCAAGAGGTGGCTCAGATGATCCTCAATTCCATCATGTAAAAGGGAATGAGTGGGCAGGTGTTATTAAGCCCATTATGGATCGATTAGCTTGTATTTTACCTGGGAAGCAAGTTAGGAAAATTGGTGCAAAAATGTTTAACAATGTTAAAAAGCTTCTTGTTTTGTGTCAAGATTGCCATAAAAAAGAGCATTAAAAAAATAGTATGAATATGAAAATTTTGAGTATTAATCCATTACTAAGGGAATTACTTGAAGCACTCAAAGATAATAATTCTGGTTTGCATGACGAGTTGGTAGATACTTTTGAAAAGTTTAATAAAAGTAACTTTGAGACTTTTGACGAATTAATAGAGGAATATGTTTTCGCTATAAAGTATCTGGAGCCAATATCAATGGTGAAAGGTAAGGAGTTTTGTGGAAAAGTTATTGAAATGTTGTACTCAACTCCTGAAGAAGAAAGTAACGATATTATATTTTCTGAGTATTTGGAAAAGATTAAATCTCTTTCAGATCATTCAGAGATATTTGAGAATTCCTATTTCGAAGTTTTAATACTAAAAGGGTTTCCGTTTAAAAAATGCTCGACATTATTAAATACAAGCTTATTCGATTTTGTTGTTTCTGGAAATGAAAATTATGGAGAAATACGATGCCTTTTATCTATAACAATTGCAGAAGAATTCATCAGTTTACCTTGGGCTAATTTATTAATAAAATTATCTGAATTGATAATACAAAACAATTACATACCTAATATAGAAAGGCCATTTTTTAATACCACAGAAGAATGCCATGAAGTTATAGGTTCTAATAAGTTTGACAACTTTCTGATAGATATTGGGGTTTGGATTAGTGATGAACAGAACAGTGTCGAGACAACCCCACAAACATATGTCTTTGAATTAATTCCAATTTTCGAATCAGAGAGCAAACAAATATTGAAGTCCTATAAAAAATTTCAAAAACTTGTTAACTCAGGAAAAATTCAATTATTAGATTTGAATAGGGGCAAATAATAATGGACATATATGAACGGCTACCATTTTACCAGTAAATTATAGTATTTTTTGTTCAGTTTTTGGGGTCATAAAAGAGGTCAAGTCACTTCTTTAACAATCAAATGGACAACTGCAAAATCTGACCACTCCAAGTGGAGTACAAATCAGCTACAGCTATCGGGCTGATGGTCGGGTCACCACCGTTAGTGTCAACGGTGTGGAAATCACCCGTGATATTGAGTACTTTGCATTTACTCGTATCATCCTGATACTCGCCTTCATCCCTGAAGGCTTGCGTGAAAAATTGTTCCTGACAATTTTTTGGTGAACCCGGTTCCTGGAATTATGGCAACAATTTCACCTACCAACGCACATTTGATGGTGATGGTCGGGTTGAAACCTACACTCAGGGTAGCGATACACAAACTCTGGGTTATGACCCTGCCAGTCGTGTTGAAAGCCTGACAGATACCGGTAATTCATGGGCATTCAGCTATGACAATCTGGATCGACTGAAAACAGCAGACAAAGCAGACACCAGCCTCAGTTGGGATTATGACCCCACAGGCAACCGCATTTATGAAAACCTGAACGGAACACAAACGGATTACACCACTGACCCGCTCAGCAACAAGCTCAGTCAACTGGGTGCAAGCACTCGTTTGTATGATGATGCAGGCAATTTGCAGGATGATGGCAGTATCAGCAGCACTTATTCCGGCAGAAACCGTCTGGTCAGCACTCAGGGAGCATTGGCACCAACGCTTTATCAATACAATGCCTTCGGAGAACGAGTTAGCAAACAATCATCAACGCAAACACTATTTGCTTATGATGAGCAATGAAATAATACAGGACATACACTTGTGAAAAATGTTTTGCAATATGTTTTTAACTGGATTTGTGTGAATTAAGTTGGTTTTTAGGGAAAGATTTGTGTGAAATTTAACTATGGAGATGTATTTTTTGAAAATTCGAATTATCTCGTGAAAGTCTGCTTATTTGAGAAATAGAAATCCCTCAGCTTGAATAAGCCGGATTTGAAAAGTTGTGTATTTGTGTTATTCCAATTGAGGTTTGAGCTGAACTCCAAATCGGAATTGTTTGCCAACAGAACTACAAAAATCTCTGAGTTGTTGCAATGTTCCAACGGCTGTTTTATGTTTGGCTCTAAAGCTCTTTAATTCATCCAACCAAGTCTCTGGATTAAGATCCAATCTCTCAAAAACATCAGGAATAGTGTTTGAGATTGATGCTCGTTTATTCTCCAAAACTGCACGACCAGTAGTGTCAACTAAAGCCAGATAATCGGAGAAATAAAACGGAATCTCTCTTTCAGAAAACCCTAAAAGCCAAGTCTGTTTTTTCTTAATTCTGGCTTGGATAGAAGTGTAATCCGACTGCTCAGGAGCTCTCGCCATAGCGGCTCGGATGGGATTGAGATCAACATATGCCATAGCGGTCAATAGGGCTCTTTCATCAAGCAGGGCTTGGCTTTTAAAACGACTCTCCCAGAAGTGGCCTTTGACTTTATCTTCCTTGTTTGCTTCTCTGGCTATGTATTCATTCAACAACTTCATGAACCACGAAACAGACATCAATCGTTTTCGATATTCCTCAATATCTTTTAAAACCATCTGCATTTCGGCATTGGTTAAATCCTCGCCTTTAATGTATCTTGAACATAAAATATTCAAGCCAAAAAGCTCAGACCAATAGCTCAAAACCTGCTTGTTTGACCAGCTTTTTGTCGAGTTCACTTTTAACACAATATGGTAATGATTGCTCATAAT
>JAGRJP010000239.1 GCA_020442665.1 Lysobacterales bacterium | reverse complement strand
GATTTCAAATAATACCAGAACGACTGAAAAAGAGCATTAGGATTAATGATAACTTGTTGCCATTGAATGGAATAAACCAAAGTGTCCGTCATTACCGTAATCAGGCTCAATACAAATAAAAGTACAAAACCTAAAACAAACTGCAATAATCTCAACGGCACAGGAGTTGGCCCCAAAACCATCAAATTCTTTTCTGCAATGAAGTGTAATAACGCCCATGACAGCAATAAGATTAACAATATTCCTAGCATTTCAGACTCTTGACTACAATATTTATATTGAAACTGGGGGCGGATTCGAAGAGGAAATCATTGAGTTTTATGGCATGGTTCATCATATAACATCCATTATCAATTAATAATTACTAATCTGCAATGAATAAAAGGCTACAGATTCAGTTAATGAAGAACTGGTCGAAACTGAGAGGAAGCCTATTGTTCCAAATTACACTGATTTCATCCTTTGACAGTTAAGGTTTTTTAATCTTAGTTTTAGGTTTGGAACTTCTATTCTTAGCAAATGGAGGCTTAGTTGACGTGTTTCGCTTTGATTTATAGGTTTTTTTCTTAGTCGTCTTGCGACCGCCATCATTTTCAGATTTGGACTTTTTCCAGGGGTTCGGAGTTTTCTTTTTGGCTTTCTTGCTACTATCTTTTGTGGATTTGTTTTCTTCTTCCGACCGATTGGCCCATTTGGCTTTGACGGAAGCTTTGACAAAGTTCTTTGGCTTAGGGCGTTTTATCTTTTTGGGGTGGGTCGTTGCCTTTTTTACAACTTCTTTAGATTGTGGCACATCATGATTG
The DNA here is from genome assembly GCA_020442665.1 of Lysobacterales bacterium. Classification (GTDB taxonomy): domain Bacteria; phylum Pseudomonadota; class Gammaproteobacteria; order Xanthomonadales; family Marinicellaceae; genus NORP309. Next base: position 1,322 of record JAGRJP010000239.1, on the reverse strand, counting down.
GGTTCGAAATCATCAACATACTCTCTTTTCAGCTTTCTGCCAATTAGTCTTTCAATATCAAACAATTGCTGAAATTCATCCGCGCTGACCAATGACACAGCTTCACCTTCTTCACCGGCACGACCGGTACGACCAATGCGATGCACATAATCTTCAGGAACATTGGGTAAATCCATATTAACAACGTGTGGTAACTGATCAATATCAATTCCACGGGCGGCAATATCAGTTGCCACTAAGACTCGTATTTTTCCTTCCTTAAATCCAGCCAGTGCACGGGTTCTGGCACCCTGAGACTTATTTCCATGAATAGCTGCTGCATTAATACCATATTGTTCAAGATATTTTGTCAGACGATTGGCTCCGTGTTTGGTCCGGCAAAACACCAGAACCTGTTGCCATCGTCCTTGCGAAATCAAATGCATCAGCAGTTCGGGTTTGCGTATTTTATCCACCGGATGAACGACTTGAGAGACTTTTTCTGCAGTACTGTTGGGTGGATTTACGGAAATTTCTGTAGGGTTATGAGTAAAATCCTGAGCCAGCTTTCGGATATCTTTGGAAAAAGTGGCTGAAAACAGTAGGTTTTGGCGTTTCTCAGGCAATAAATTTATGATGCGTTTGAGGTCATGAATAAAGCCCATATCCAGCATACGGTCGGCTTCATCCAGAACCAGGACTTGCAAATCATCAAAGCGCACTGCATTCTGAGTGTACAAATCCAGCAAACGCCCCGGAGTCGCGACCAAAATATCAACACCTTTGCATAGCCTTTGCATCTGAGGGTTAATTTTGACACCACCATAAACTACTGCTGAGCTCAGCTCCATGTATTTACCGTAAGTGATAATGCTGGATTCAACTTGTGCTGCTAGCTCGCGTGTCGGGGTTAGAATCAGTGTTCTTGCATTATTAGCCTTGGCTCTTGAACCTTGACTTAATAATTCCAAAATGGGTAATGTAAAACCGGCAGTTTTACCGGTCCCGGTTTGTGCAGCCGCCATCACATCTTTGCCTTTCAAAATAGCAGGAATTGCCTTTGCCTGAATCGGTGAAGGAGTGGTGTATCCTTGATCTGAAACTGCTTTTTGTAGAGGGTCAGATAAACCCAATTCGGAAAATTTCATAATGTTCTCAATGTTTTATTCCACCAGTAGTGGTGGGAGGCGTACTTTAACAGAGCGACTGTGCTTTTTCTATAACAGATTGACAAAACCCACACTATTCATCCACAGCAGTACAAGAGTGCTTATTGTAGCTTTGTGAATCATATTGCCTGTGCACCAACCATTTCTGCCGGCAACTTTTGCATTGATAAATAA
>JAGRJP010000238.1 GCA_020442665.1 Lysobacterales bacterium | reverse complement strand
GAGGAAGAAATTTTCCAGCTTATTTTAAATATTGATACGGACTCTTCCATTCAAAGGTTTAAAACCATTGAATATATCAATGTGGCAGAGAAATCCGGATTGCTTAGAGTTATTGACAGATTTGCTCTGGAACGTGCAATCCGTGTAATTCGCTCAGGAATTCATGAAAATTCTCCGCCAAAAGTTCTATTAAACCAAGTGACTCTTGCATATACTGATCGTGAGTCAAGAGCAAAGAAACTGGAAATTATCAAGCAACTCAATTTACCAAAAGATTCACTCTATGTGCAGTTTCATTTGCAAGATGTTGTTGACAATTTTGAGCATATTGGTGAAATTGGGCAACAAATCAAACAAACAGGAATCAAAATTTGTTTAGGTAGTTTTGATTACTCCTCAATTGCTTGGAAAGCTGCCAGAAAACTCAATGTGAGTTGGATACGATTATTACCGCCATCATTGGAAGACAAGCATCTTTTCGATGCAGAAAATCCAAATAACATTGCTTCAACAATCAGAAAAGCACATGTCTTAGGTTATGAGGTTATTGCTCACATGGTCGATAACTCCAGTCTGGCATCAGAATTGTTAAAAGCGAACATTGATTATCTACAGGGAAGTTATATTAAAACACCGGTTGCAATTTCAGATATCTTTAATAAATAAAGCCCTCATACTTTTTCAAGCATAAGGGCTTAAGAGAGGTATTTTTTCAACTACGCAACTGAGAAACTAGTTCCTCTTGTGCGGCTGTTACTTCTGCGTCTGTTTCGGCGATGGCGCATACGACTAAACAAATCTTGTCGTTTGGCTTCAATCCAATCTTCAACTGTGAACTTTTCGTCCCTTGCATGAACTTTTACAACATTTCTAAAATCAACAAACGCTTCTATCTCATCCTTTATCTTTTCAGCCACAATATCTATCACTATACAATCATCCAATAAACCAATTACAGGAATATCATCAGAAATAATATCATCCTCATGTGTGAAATATTGCATTGCTGACAGAACATGTTTCCTGTCTTTCTCATCAAGATTCCATTCATTATCCGTTAACATATCCAACATTGTTTTTAATGTTTCAATATGACTTTCAACATACTTTTCAACTTTTTGCCGATTCAATTTATCCAAAGTCTTTTTAACCGCTGCAATAACTTCATGTTCATTATGCTGTCTTGAAGACTGCAAGATTTTTTCAAAATGAGATTTTACCTCATCATTGATACTCAATTCATAGGCTGTATTCATGTTAATTACCTCAATTAGTTAACTGATAGGTGTATTATACATGTATTACACCGATACACATGTGCCATTAGTCACTTTTCAAGTCTTTTCATAAATATTCACAGTAATATCTAGATTTTTTCCCTATTCTCTTGATAATATTAGAGGTTGCTAATGAATATACAATAGGAGTTATCATGGCCGATGATAAATCGATAATAGATAATGAAACGAACAATGAAGTACCGTTTTCTGGAGCATTAGAGAATAAAGCATCTGAAAACAGCAGAAGAAAATTTTTAGGCCAAGCTGCAGCGACATCAGCTGTAATCATAGCCGGTTCAGCTTCTGCCGGAAATTTACCACCTGACGTCCCAAATTGGTCCAGAACTCTTGGAAAACCGGTCAATACCAATCCTTATGGAGTCCCTTCCAAATATGAAGAAGATGTCGTTCGTAAAAGAGTTCCATGGTTGACGCCTGATTCGATTGCATCTATCAGCTTTACTCCTCTTGCTGAGATAAACGGCATGATTTCACCAAATGGTCTGGCTTTTGAGCGAGATCACGGCGGAGTTCCGACCATTGATCCTAAAGATCACCGATTAATGATTCATGGTTTAGTTGAGAAACCATTAATCCTGACCATGGAAGATATCAAACGCTATCCAAATGTATCAAGAATTCACTTTATTGAATGCCCTGCAAACTCAGCAATGGAATGGAAAGGTCCTCAGGTGGGACGTTTACAATTCACACATGGGATGACCAATTGTTGCGAATGGACTGGAGTTCCGTTAAAAACAATTCTGGAGGAAGTTGGTGTCAAACCTGAAGGAAAGTGGATATTAGCAGAAGGTGCGGATTCCGCAGGTATGAGCCGTTCCATTCCTATGGAGAAAGCATTGGATGATACGTTGGTTGTTTTTGGACAAAATGGCGAAGCCCTACGTCCCGAGCAAGGATATCCTTTAAGGCTATTAACTCCGGGTTGGGAAGGCAATACCTCAATTAAATGGCTCAGGAGATTAGAAATCACTGAAGAACCAATGTACCAACGTGAGGAAACTTCCAAATACACGGACCTTATCAGCCCAAGAGATCCAAATCGTGAAGAGCTGATTGGTAAAGCTTATATGTTTTCATGGATTATGGAAGCAAAAGCGATTGTAACATTCCCTTGTCCGGAAAAACCTTTGAAAGGACACGGAAAATATATTATGAATGGACTGGCATGGACCGGTACAGGCAAAATAAAACATGTTGATATTTCTTTTGATGGAGGAATCAACTGGCACGAAGCCGAACTCAATGGCCTGGTATTAGACAAATGTTGGACAAGATTTAGCTTCCCGTTTGAGTGGAATGGTGAAGAAATGCTGATTCAATCTCGCGCAACAGATGAGCACGGATATGTCCAACCAACCATTGAACAATTGCGAGAAGCTCGTGGAGTTTCTAGTATTTATCACAACAATGCCATCCATACTTGGAAAGTAAATAAAAACGGAGAGGTGGAAAGTGTACAAGTTTAATAATTTAACAAAAGGTTTAACCGTTACCGTTCTCGCTTTAGCAATTTCGGCTTGCTCACAAAGCAATAACTCGGAAGTCAGTCAATCTCAAGAGGTGAAGTCTGATAACACTCCTAAAGTTGAAGGGAAAGAAATTCAAATGCCTGGCGCCATTGCTGCTGAGTACAAAGAAATTTCGGTAAAAGGTCCTTTCAACTTCGGTCAAACTGCAACCGATGAAGAAATTGCCGGTTGGCATATCGAAGTCGGACACGGACATAACCTTCCACCGGGAAGCGGTACAGCAGCTGATGGCGAAGAGTTATTTGATAAAAAATGTGCTAGTTGTCACGGATCTTTCGGTGAAGGTGTGGGCAGAAATCCTGTTTTAGCAGGTGGAGAAGGAACACTAACTGATCCACAAAAACCGGAAAGAACAGTTGGTAGTTATTGGCCTTATGCTTCAACACTGATTGACTACACGCATAGAGCGATGCCATTTCCATCGGCGCAGTCTTTGACCTGGGATGAAACCTGGTCGATTTCGGCTTACGTTCTTTATTTAAACGATATCATCGAAGATGAAGAGTTTGTATTTAGTGCCGATACTTATCATGAAATCAAAATGCCAAACGAAGATGGCTTTGTGATGGATAAAAGACCGGATACACATAACACTCGTTGCATGAAAGATTGTAAAGACCCGGCTTCGATTGAAATTAAAACAGCGCTATTAGGATACGGTTCTGGTGCTGAAGATGTTGTTGAAGAAACAGCTGTTGTTGAAGGACACGAGCTTGGACAGAAAATTTACGACGCAACTTGTCGTTTATGCCATGGAACCGGGTTAGCTGGCGCACCAAAAGTTGAAGACACGGTCACTTGGGAACACCGTTTGCAACAAGGTAAAAGTAAAGTTTATGAACATGCAATTAATGGCTATCAAGGACAGTACGGCGTTATGCCACCAAGAGGTGGTAATATGGAGTTATCTGACGATGATGTGAAAGCAGCAGTTGATTTCATGGTCAAGGACGCAGAATTATAGTTTAAACAAGAAATATTATTATCGTTCAGCTTATATTCAATATTGCTAATATAAGATGAATGGTATAGAATGACTGACAAATTTTTATTTAGGAGAAACTTATGAGTCTAACTAGAAGAGGCATGTTAAAGCGCATCATCGCTGGAAGTGCCGTCGTAATGGTTCCATTCGGTGCGTTTGCTGAGTGGATGGAGTCAGCTTTTAAAGCTGATAGTTATAGCGCAGCTTTAGCTGCTATGGGAGCAGAAGGGGCAGTTCCTAGTGACAAAATAAGCCTTGTTGCGCCTGAGATTGCTGAGAATGGTGCTGTTGTACCAGTTCAAGTCAGCTCAACTTTAGATGATATTGAAAGCATTTCATTATTCGTTGAGAAAAACCCTAATCCTATGACTGCTGAATTCAAAATGTTCCCTGGTTTAGAGCCAGACTTTAAAGTCCGCGTAAGAATGGGTGAAACATCTAAAGTCATAGCTGTTGTTAAAGCAGGTGGAAAAGCCTACACAGCAGAGTCTGAAGTTAAAGTAACAATCGGCGGTTGCGGCGGTTAAGGAGAAGAATATGAGAATTAAAGCAAAACTAAAAGGCGATAAAGCCAATATCAAAGTGCTCATTAAACATGATATGGAATCCGGTCGTCGTAAAGATGAGGCTGGTAATGTAGTTCCTGCAAAATTTGTTCAAACTATTACTGCTCATGTCGGTGAAACACAAGTTTTTGAAGCAAACATTGGACCGGGCGTTTCCAAAAATCCATTCCTGGAATTAAATCTGACAAGCCGTGCAGCGGGTGATGCTGTGGTATTCAAGTGGGTTGATTCTACAGGAGATACACTGGAAGAAACTGTTACACTGTAACAAGCTAAGACTTCTTTAAATAAAAAAGAGGATGTTCAAGTGAGAGCATTCTCTTTTTTTATATCTATGATTAATGTAAAATTAAGAAAAATTAATCACAAACCAAACTTTAATTATGAGAATAATCACCCTAATTATTTTAGCCTTCATTACAAGCTCCTGTACTCAGGATAATAACTCTACTCCAAAAAGCAAAATCGAACAATCTAATGAAAGCATTACCATTCAAGAAATCGCCAGAGTGGCATTAGTTGAAGCCAAACAATATTTGACAAATGCTTCTGAACAAGGAATAGATACTTCAATTGCTGAGAAAGAGTATCTTTTGGCAGAGAGTTATTTTGATAAAGGTGATTTCAAACAGGCGCAAGTATCGGCTGTTAAAGTTAGGCAAGTTATCGAAAGAGGTAAATAGTAAAAAACATGAACAGAACTATTGTTCGACTGTTTTTACTGTTTTTGATCCCACAAATTGGATTTGCAGATATTGTAAAACCGGCATTGGTTGAAATCAGTGTTTTTACCGAAGGATATTATCGTATCGAAATACGAGCCAGTGTTGAGGCTATGCTCACCGGGATAAATTCTAAGTATAAAAATACTACCGAATCCCCAAACTCAGAAAAGTATGATGTATTGCGCGAAATGCAACCTTCCATATTACTTGATGAGTTTAAACGCTTTGAGGATAGGTTTTTAAAAGAGGTTAAACTCAAACTCGATAACAAACTAATTCCTCTGCAAATTTCATCAGTTGAAATTCCGGAACCCGGTTATACCAAAGTTCCAAGAATCAGTTTGATTGTCTTAGAAGGTGAAATTCCTCGGAATATTAAACAATTGAGTTGGTATTATCCGGCTGCATTTGCGGACAATGCGGTTCGTGTTCGACAAGTGGATGAGGAAAACGAAAAGTGGCACTGGTCGAATTGGCAATGGTTGAGAAAAGATCAATGGAGTCAGGCTTTTTCACTCACAGAAGTTTTTCATGAACCACCAATATCTCAAACAATTAAAACCTATACGGTTGCCGGTTTTGAGCATATTCTCCCCAAAGGTTTTGATCATATTTTGTTTATTATCGGAATTTTTCTTCTCAGTATCAGACTCAAACCATTATTGTGGCAAGTAACAATGTTTACTCTGGCTCATTCCATTACTCTCAGCTTAGCAATGCTAGGCGTGTTTACCTTGCCCGCAAACATAGTTGAACCTCTGATCGCGCTTTCTATTGCTTACGTTGGGATTGAAAATATTTTTTTCAAAGAGATAAAACCGTGGAGACTGGTCATCGTTTTCGCCTTCGGCTTACTTCACGGAATGGGCTTTGCCAGTATGTTGGCCGATTTTGGAATGCCGGAGAATGCCTTTGCTACAGCCTTAATATTTTTTAATATTGGTGTTGAGTTGGGGCAACTAACAATTATCGCTATTTGTT
>JAGRJP010000237.1 GCA_020442665.1 Lysobacterales bacterium | reverse complement strand
TCCACAATCAATCACTCAGCAATATTTGGGCTCAGGCGTGATAATGACCGCAGATGGTTATATTGTTACCAATTATCATGTGATTAATAATGCTACGAAAATCATTGTATCCCTTTGGGATGACACATTGCTTGAAGGCAGTGTGATTGGCTCTGACATTGATACAGACATTGCGGTTTTGAAAATCGAAGCTCTCAATCTTTCACCGGCAAGATTTGCGGACTCCGATCAAACTCAAACCGGGGATATTGTTATGGCTGTTGGAAGTCCTTATGGTTTAAGCCAGAGTGTATCGTTAGGGATAATCAGTGCGAAAGGACGAAGTGGTATCGATGTCAGTACTATTGAAAACTTTATCCAAACGGATGCTGCAATTAACGAAGGAAATTCCGGAGGTGCTCTTATTAATACCAATGGAGAAGTTGTTGGTATTAGTACAGCCACTTTCAATCAAAATGGTGCTCAGGGAATCAACTTTGCAATTCCTTCTAATGCAACACGTCTAATTATTAAGGAAATTGTCAAAAATGGTAAGGTTTTAAGAGGCTGGATTGGCGTCGCCTTGTACAATCCGCAACGATATTATCGTTCACGCATCATCAAACCTGAAAAAGGTGTTTTGGTTTATGGAGTATACAGAGATTCGCCTGCTCTGGAAGTAGGGTTAAAACAAGGAGATATTCTCACTCATGTTAATGAGGAGGAAATCAAGAATGAAAAACACTACAAAGAGCTTATTGCTCAATCGAAACCCGGACAAATTCTAACAATTAAAGGTTATAGTCAGGGACAGCCTTTTGAAAAACAAATTCAGACAGTTGAACGCTTGCCTGAAATTCGCTAAGAAAATAATTTTCAACTTTCAAGTCAACCATTGTAAGATAAATTCGTTTAGTTAGCATGCCATCAATTATGCTAATATAACTGAATGAAATGATAACAACAGCGATTGCAACTTCAAAGACTCAACCAATGGATAACACATTGCAACTGAATCAATTTTTTGTTGAAAACGAAAAGAAAGCCTATGTGATTGCCAACATGTCTTTGAAAAACCCTGATGATGCATTGGATGTGGTACAGGATGTGATGATTAAATTTGTCGAAAAATACCGCAAAAAAGATTTTTCAGACTGGGCATCACTGTTTTATCGGATGTTACACAATCGCATTACTGACTTTCATCGCAAGAATACTCAAAGAAAGTCACTATTCAGTTTTTTTCATAATGAGGAAGAAGATAACGTCATTGACCAAGCTGTCGAGGACAATGAAATTCCTATATTACAAAAACTGGATTATCAACAACAGATGCAGTCACTACAAAATACATTAAATAATTTACCAACTCGCCAACTTCAGGCATTTATTTGCAGGATATGGGAAGGTTTGAGTGTCGAAGACACAGCTAAATCAATGAAATGTTCGCAAGGAAGTGTAAAAACGCACTTGTTCCGTGCTTTACAACAAATCAGAACACAAATCGAATTTAATGAGGATTCTTACAATGGATAAAAAATTAAACCAACTAACTGATGAAATCATTAATACAGAAACTAAAAACTTAGATTCTCACATTTCTGACAATCTGAGGGAGTCCAGACAAAAAGCCCTTACACAAAAAACTCGTTTTTTTGATTTATCCCGATTTTGGCTGATGCCGGTTACAGCAATGGCAGCTCTTGCAGCTTATATTATTTTGCCTTTGTTGCTTAGTAACAGTGTTCCGTTACAGATTAATGATCAACAAGCTCTCAGCATTGTGCAAGAGATGGATATGATTGACCAAATGGAACTGGTTGAAGATTTAGAATTTTACGAGTGGTTAAGCTCAGAAGATGACTTATCCACTATCTAACCGATTGAATATGAAAATGAAATTTTACAATTACAAATTAGCTATCATTTTATCACTTTGCAGCTTATCCGCTTTCTCTCAACCTCAATGGAAAGAATTAAGTGACGAACAACAAAAACTTTTATTACCCTTTGAAAGCAGTTGGAATGAGCTGGATGATGAAACCAAGAAGAAACTGGTCGCAAATACCGATAAATGGATTGCTATGAGTCCTGTTGAGAAAAAGGAATCCGAGCAAAAACTTAACCGCTTTAAGAACCTTCCACCCGAAGAAAGGGAAAAATTAAAAAAACGCATGGAAAGAATCAAAAACCTACCACCGGAACAAAGACAGCGTTTAAAGCAGGCTCATGAAAAGTTTAAGGATTTACCTCCGGAACGCAGAGAAAATTTGCGCAACAGATTTCAGCAGATGCCTCCGGAACAACGTAAAAAAGCATTCAAACGCTTTCAAAATCAACAACAAAGAAAAGAATTCGTCAATCAATTCGATATCGAAAAAAGAAAGCCAATTATCGAAATGATGCAAAGTTTGCAGCCCGAACAAAGGAAAAAAATCAGAACACACATGAAGGATATGAATCCTAAACAAAGGCACGATTTAACCCTTAAGTTGTTGGAAATGAATTCGGATAAAAGAGCAAAATTTGTCGAAGGGCTCTAGACCATTCTGAAAAGAACGGATAAGATTATCAGCTTATTTATTAAGCTGAATAATATAGGTCGATGTACCAAATCAATCCAAAAGTTTTAAAAACGCCTGTCGAAGATGGCAAAATTTTACTGCTGGAACCCAAAACCGGTATGTATTATGAGTTGGATGAAACCTCCTGTCATATTTTTCAGTTGCTTTCCCAAGGCGAAACATCTGAAAGCATTGTTCAGAAGCTGGTTGAAAATTATGATGTTTCAAACCATCAAGCTGAGGAAGACTACCAACTATTCTTACAGCAGTTAATTGAAAAGAATATTGTTTTCGAGGGTTAGACGTAAAACTTGACGCAATAAAAAAGCCACCAAATTGGTGGCTTTTAATTTTACTTCCTGAGAAATTAAATTATTCTTTAACTTCAATCAATTCCACATCAAAAATCAATGTGCTGTTTGGTCCGATTGGGCTGCCTGGGCGAGCATCAGAACCATAAGCCATTTCAGGTGGAATGTAGAAACGATATTTTGAACCTGCATTCATCAATTGCAGACCTTCTGTCCAGCCTTTTATGACTTGATTCAAAGCAAAAGTAGCTGGTTGGCCTCTTTTCACAGAGCTGTCGAATTCAGTTCCATCAATTAAAGTACCTGTATAATGAACCACAACAGTTGAGTTCGCGGAACTTGGTTTTGCACCATCACCTTGTTCAACAACTTCATAAAGCATGCCTGATTCTGTACTCATAACGCCTTTTTCTTTGGCTTTTTTGTCCATAAATGCTTTGCCTAATTCCAGGTTTTTGACTTTGTCTTCTTCCAGCTTTGCCATCATTTCAGCACGTTGTTTCTCAGCAGCAGCTCTTTGCTCTTCTTGAAGAGCTTTACGAATTTCAGCAATCTGCTCTGCATTTAATTGCAAATCTCCACCGGCAATAGCATCTTTAACACCGGCAACAAAAGAGTCAGTATCAAACTCCATACCACTTTTCTTGATATAGGCTCCAACGTCAGAACCAATCATGTAATTTCTTTTTTGTAAGTCAGAATCCAAATCAGCTGCAAAAGTAGCTGAAGTCATCAAAACAGTTCCTGCCAATAAACTTGTTACAGTTTTTCTCATATAAATTTCTCCATTTGGAAACGTAAATAAATTTTGTTCGGTAAGGTAAGGCTTGAAGCCAATGATTTCAAGTAAATCACTGAAATGACATTAAATTTACATAAAAATGAAACCCTTACAATCTCCTA
>JAGRJP010000236.1 GCA_020442665.1 Lysobacterales bacterium | reverse complement strand
GCATTCATGAAACTGAAATTGAGCTCAATATTCCGGCACTCTTCCCTGATGATTTTATTCCTGACGTGTTCCTACGTCTGACATTTTACAAACGTCTGAGTCAATGTGAAAACAAAGATGATGTGACTGAACTGCGTGTTGAAGTCATTGATCGTTTCGGTAAGTTACCCGATCAGGCTGCCAATCTCTTTGAAATTAAATTGCTACAACTACAATCGAAGCATTTTGACATTCACAGTTTGCGAGTTGATCAGCACGGCGGTACGGTTAAATTTGATACCAAAAAAGAAGACTTATTGCGAAAACTCATTCAGTTGGTGCAAACCAAATACCAAGATTACAAGCCCGCTCCCGATAACGCGATACGGATGCTTGGTGAGTTCCCTCAAGCTGAACAACGATTTGAAGCCGTTGAGAAGTTTTTTAATAATTTGCAGAATTGATATTAGCAAGCCTGTAATGGCATTCCAAAACAGGCTTAATTTTGTTAGATAATTTCTGCCACTTCCAATGCTGCAATTCTATCTTCCAGAGGTGGATGAGTTGAAAAAAGGCTTCTTAAAGTTGATTTTGCCCGGCTTCCGGAAATCCCAAATGCGGCAAATTCGCCTTCAAGATGGTTTTCACTGGATGGACGTTGTAAAGCTTTAAGAGCATTGATCATTTTCTGACGACCTGCCAATCTGGCTCCACCTTCATCGGCATGAAATTCACGATAGCGTGAAAATTTGTTGATAATAATTGCTGCAAGGAAGCCGAGTATAATCTGTGCAATCAAAGTCCCAATAAATTGCCCTATTCCATAGCCTGCTCCGTTTCTGTCATTACGCATCGCGGCTGCAATTGCATAACCTATGATTCGCGAAAAAAAGATAACAAAAGCATTGAGAATCCCTTGCAAAAGAGCCATAGTAATCATATCACCATTGGCGACATGGCTGACTTCGTGTCCGAGAACTGCTTCCACTTCATCTTTATTCATTCTATCCATCAAACCGGAACTGACGGCGACTAAAGCGTTATTACGACTCATGCCTGTCGCAAAAGCATTTGGAGAAGAAGATCTGAAGATTCCAACCTCAGGCATTCCTATTCCTGCTTGCTGTGCTTGACGCCTAACTGTCTCAACAAGCCATTCTTCATTTGCATTAGTTGGTTGTTTAATAACATAAACACCCATTGCACGTTTTGCAGACCATTTAGACATCGCTAGTGAAATAAACGATCCCACTGAACCCCAAAGAATCGAAAAGACAGCCAAAGCCCCATAGTTCAGACCTTGTTCATACATATATCCATCGAATCCGAAGATGCGCATAACTAGGCTGATAACAGCCAGAACTGCAATGTTAGTCAATACAAATAGCAGAACTCTTTTCATTTGTTTTACCTCTGAATATTTTTTTAGATTATGGTTATTAAATCCTTTTTTTTCAAGTCCCAAAAGTCACATACAAAAAAGGGAAGCTAAGCCTCCCTTTTTATTGTATCGTCATTATTTAATATTGCAGACTAATCGTTGTTAAGTTTAGATAACAGTTTCAATATCTCAAAGTACAACCAAACAATTGTAACCATTAAGGCGAAAGCACCGTACCATTCCATAAATTTAGGAGCGCCCTCAGCTGAACCTCTTTCAACCATATCAAAATCAAGAATCAGGCTTAAAGCTGCAATTGCAACAAACAGAACGCTAATTCCGATACTGAATGCACTTCCGTTAGAAAAGCTGTTGACAGCAAAATGAACGCCAAAAAATGAAGCCAGAATGCT
>JAGRJP010000235.1 GCA_020442665.1 Lysobacterales bacterium | reverse complement strand
TCTTTAAATTTTAAAGGATCGAGTGATTCCAATTCTGGTGAGATCTCGACTGCACTGTCTTCATCCAAAAAATGTAACATTCTGGCTCTTCCTGTTAGACGACCATGAAAACCACATTTTGGACAAACTCTTAATGATTTTTCCAACTCAGGTTGGTAGAGCACTTCATCACATTTTTCGCATTTTGTCCATATTCCTTCGGGGATATTCTTTTTCTTATTTCCACCTTCTGTACGAATACTTGATAATTTTAGTTTTTGAAACCAGCTCATATCTTTAACCTTTTACACTTTTGTTGATTGATTTTCTAATCGGTTTTAAAAATGATTTTATTGAATCTTCAATTTGATTTTGATTTTCGCATTGACCCAGTTTTTCAACTAAGGCAGACCCAATGACAACAGCATCAGCATATTTTGCCACAGCTTGTGCGGAATTGGCATCTTTTACACCAAATCCAACGGCCAGAGGAAGTTTTGAATAGTTACGGACTGAGGAAATCTGATCTTCAAGATTACCAAAATCACTTTGATTCGCACCGGTAACACCTTTTAATGCCACGCAATAGACAAATCCGGATGCTATTGAGAGTATATATTTTTGTCTTTTCTTTCCAGTTGTAGGGGCGATTAAAAATATCTGATGAATATTATTTTTTGCCAGCAATTTGACAAGCTCTTCTGACTCTTCCGGCGGTGAATCAACAATCAAGAGACCATCAACACCAACCTCAGCTGCTTTGTTAACAAATTTATGATAACCAAATTTCTCGATTGGATTTAAATATCCCATTAATACCACCGGGGTTTTATCGTCTTGCTCCCTGAACTCACTAACCATATCAAGCACTAGACTTAAATTCATGCCGTTTTTTAATGCAATTTCAGAAGATTGTTGAATGACCACGCCATCTGCCATTGGGTCAGAAAATGGCATTCCAAGTTCGATAATATTAGCGCCTTCATTGACCAATGCGTGCATTGCCGGAACCGTCATTAACGGATGCGGATGTCCTGCGGTAATAAATGGAATGAGTGCTTTTTTATCTTTTTTTGCCAGTTTTTTAAATGTTTTATCCAGTCTGTTCATAGTTTGATTCCCTCCAATGCAGCAATTGTATGAACGTCCTTATCTCCTCGACCGGATAAATTCACAATGATGTGTTTATCTTTTTCCATTTTTTGAGCTAACTTCATACCATAAGCAACCGCATGAGAGCTTTCCAAAGCTGGTAAAATACCTTCAATTTCAGTCAGATAGTGAAATGCATTGAGAGCTTCTTTATCATCTATCAAAACATACTGAGCTCTTTTTGTAGCATTTAGAAAAGCATGTTCCGGCCCGACTCCAGGATAGTCCAAACCGGCAGAAATAGAGTGAGTTTCAATGATTTGACCATCTTCATCTGACATCACATAGGTACGGTTTCCATGTAACACGCCGATACCACCGGCATTAATAGATGCTGCATGTTCGCCGGTTTCCAAACCTTTGCCTGCCGCTTCCACGCCGTATAATTT
>JAGRJP010000234.1 GCA_020442665.1 Lysobacterales bacterium | reverse complement strand
GATTCAGACCCATCTTTTTGACAACTTTAACAACGGTGATAGGACTTTTACCTATGATGCTGGAACGCTCCACTCAAGCCGCATTCCTGCAACCGGTCGTTGTTTCCTTAGCAGCAGGCGTTATGCTGGCGTTCTTCGTGACATTATTGTTAGTTCCTGCACTTTATGGCATCGGTCTTGACATCCGATTAGGGACGCAAAAACTCTTTGCTCGAATCAAATCATGGTTTGTTAAACCTGATAAAAATGAAATAATTATAGGTCCAGATCAAACAAACTAACTCGGGCAGATTGATTCACAACATGAAAAACTTCCTCCTTTTCATGTTGTGAATTTTTTTATTGATCAGTAGATTTTTTTTCTTCTGTATCTTGTATCTTAATTTCACCTTGTTCAACCAGACCATCTTGTAATCTGAAATCCAATTTGTATTCATAAACAAAGTTTCTTAAGGATTTTTTTAGTGTCTCAGATGAAGCATTTGAAACTGTCATATTTCCAACATTTCCATATCCAATCTGCGCTGTGGTAATTATTGCCAAATGGTCTGGCACCCGACCTTTTAGATGAGTTCCTGTAAGTTTAAAACCCTTACTCCAAGCCAAGCGTCTTTCAAAAGTATTTGCAACATCATAAGTTTCAAGCAATTTTGCTTTCAACTCTTCTGCTTGACTCAGCTCATCCGGCGACAGAGTTTGATTCAGTTTATCCAATAAAGCTGAAGTTTTTTCAGCATGAGGACCTTTATTTGTGGGAACCAGAGACAGCCACGCATAACCTCTCACATTATCGTTTTCCTGAAGATACAATAGCCCGACAAAATGCATCGCAAAAGTATTGCCGTAAGATGCTGCCCTTTTAAAATTGTTGATTGCACTTTTATTTAAGCCATCATAATGGTCTTTTGCCCCCAAGTAAGTGTAATACTCATCGGGTTTGACGACCTCGCCAAGCTCATTAAAATGCAAACCATAGTTTCCAACCGATATCTCATCGTCGTTTTTGCTATGCACTGAAAAAGATAAAAGAAATGCAGAAATCAAAATAAATTTATTCATAATGGTCTCATCTCGTGTAAATGATTTCATCATAATATCTCCGCATCCTGAATATCAACTGAATGGAAATGAATATCAAATTTGGATTCACAAACCAATCGCACAGGTTCGTAATCAAAAGATTCCGAGTCGTTGATTTACAGTAGATTAGGATTGACTTAGCCCATATTCGGTTATATTTGATGGGCATTGCCCATCCTGCAACCTTCTACCATCAAGGACATGAAGTTCATGAAGGTAATTTCACTATCTCTTCCAATCTTCATGTTCTTCAATTACTTCATGGTTTATTTTTCTTCAAAGCAATTTGACGATTATGTTTCGTTCAAGAATGGCCATCTAAATTTATCGACATGGCCAATCGAGTTCCGGCAATATAACAGATAAAAACAACGCAAATCCAAACCAGATACGAACCAATGGGCAAGTATTTAAACCAGTAAACCGGCCACAAGAATGCGTATAAAAAGTTAATAATTGAATCCACAAAAAACTCTACGAATAGAACCAATACAGATTTGATAATCAGGCTCTCTGTTCCGATAAAACTTTGCACAAAGTCGATAACTTCGTAAATTTCAATATGCAGGTAAGTGATAAAGGTCAACACACCATAAAAACCGCCACCAAATTTCATCCACTTTTTATACAGAAATGCTTTCCAAAACTTTTGCTGTTTGATTTCGGTGTTTTTAAATTCCTGTTTCAGCAATTTGGTGTTTTTAGCGGTCGCTCCTGTTTCTTTTCTGGCGACCAGAACCAAAAAATAGGATATAAGCCCGACCGGCAAACCTGCAAAGAGTATGGATTTAAGAACATCATTAATCATTCCGTTTGTTCGCTATCTCACAATCATAGTTGGATCACCAAGCAATTGATATCCTAACAAAATATCTTTCCTCTCAGGATTGGTTTGTGCATATTGTTTTAACGCATAGTTGAATGCTTTGCCTAATGTCGGATTGCGGTTGGAATTGATATATTGTTTGAAGTATTTAACAAACTCAGTTTCACCATCACTCTTTGTATATGTCGATGAACCAATGGTAGCCACAGCTCCGTAACTTGGAGATTGCAGTAAGGCTCCGGACAGGTATTGTTTGATCGGATCAACAAAATACGAATTCCAACAACCCAATTGCATAAAGACTGTCGGTGGATTTTGCAGTTCAGCAACATTATTAACATCAAAAACATTGTCCTGACTCCATCGTGTTGGTGATGAATGCCCTATCCAGTTGACAAATGCCGATCCACTATTTAAGTTCTCAATTAATTTTTGTCTGGCTTGTTCAATTCCAAGTTCATCAATTCGGATGAGATTCGATTGTAGAGGACTTTGCAATGACAAATCTGCGGCTATGGCATTAAAACGATCGCTGTCCTTGTTATCGGTGATAAATATTTCTGAATTAAAATTTTGGTAATTGTAAGTGCTGATTTTATTCAACAACTGTTGCAATTCGGTTGTGTTATTGGCTATCAATCGACCGAGAGGGATGTCTGCAACATCATCGTTATCGAAATCAACAAACGGAACATCTGTTGGTGCATGATGAATGCCATCTCCGGTATTGCGATAAAAAGTCGGAACAATGCTAACTGCATTGGTGTTGAGATAATTTTTATAATCATACTGATCAGAGCCAACAATCATGACATATTGCAGGGGATTTTTTCTGTGCAATTCGGCAATAAATTGTTTGAGTGCATTTGGATTGTTATATGTGTCAGAGAATGATGTTATCACTGATTCCACATCAAATACACCAACATTAAATCCTTGTGCCTGTTTTTCGTTGATATAATTCTGCAAATAAGGAATAAAATCACTTCGCGTCAAAATCAAAAAATCGGTTTTAGAGTATTGCAAACTGCTCGTTGCCAGCAATTTTGGAGAATGTGTTTTGTTGAGTTCGCTGATATAAATTTGCGAAGACTCAAACGGATTACTGAAATGCAATTGCAAAGACCATCGCAAATAGCGAATCTCAGCATCTTTCAAAACGTATGTTTTATTTGCTGTTTTTGAAAAAAC
>JAGRJP010000233.1 GCA_020442665.1 Lysobacterales bacterium | reverse complement strand
GTTATTTCCCGGGTGGGCATGATATAACAACACTGGATTATGATAATGCACTTGCGCAGACAAATAAGCTGTTGGAAAAGGATAATGTGATTATTTATGAAGCTGCCATTGCCACAGAAAAGTTATTCATCAGGGCTGATATACTTGTAAAAATCGTTAATGCAATCAGTTTGTATGAAGTTAAAGCCAAATCTTTTGACCCTAGGGAACAAGATGTCTTTTATAATAAAAACGGAACGCTTAATTCCGAATGGAAACCCTATTTATACGATGTGGCCTTTCCAAAGTAGGTTAGTTCAATTGCAATGCAACACATCACTTCTTACTGAAGCTTAAAGATAATGGGATTGACCCCGTAGTCTTGCTCTAACCAATAAAGTATATTAGTTCCGACTTTATCTGACAGCCGAGTTGAAAAACTCTGTTAATGACTTTTCAGCTGCTTTTGGGTTATGCGGTTGATATTTTGGTGACATGACTTTCCAGTCAGGAAACATTTGTTTCAGTTCATCAACTTTACTACTATTATTATCGCTTCTAAAACCATGAAGATAGGGGTAGATTCTCTCAAGTTAAAAACCCATCAGAATTAATAAGTCTGATTATTGAATTAAGAAAGTGGTTAGGAGGAATTGGGAGATTAATTTGAAAAAAAAATGAAGGCTCAGCAATACTGAGCCTCCTTCAAGTTTAGTATCTTTGTATATTTTTATTCACTATATAGGTTTCTTTTAAATTTCTTATCTGAAAACGCCCACAAATCTCCTGATGCAGTGCATTTTATTTCTTCCCTACGATAAGGCTTACACTCTACATTAACAGTACTACCATCATAAAAAGAGGCTAAAAAAGCTTCTTCAACATATTTCAACAATGTAGAACTATTATTATCTCCCCTAAAACCAAAATAGCAGTTTTCCAATGTCTCACATTTAAATGTTTTTTGATAGCTTCTAGGAAAGTACTGTTTTTTTGGTTTAATTTTATGTCTTGTTCCATAGACTACGACTTCTTCCATATTTGGGTTGACAGATGGTCGAAGACCTAGTTTCTTACAAGATGAAAAATCTTCACCCGAAATATAAGAAGCAAATTCAAAAGCAGACTGTTCAATCATAATTCTGGCTGCCAATGTCAAGCTATCACCAGTATAGTTGGACCAGTCAATAAATAAACCTCTTTTATCTTTGGCTCCTTCTCCGTCCGCGGCAGAATCTAATGAATCCAACAAACTTCCCATCGAGTTTACATCTACCAAGAAACTTCCTCCATCTAATAATTGAAAATCCAATTGTAGTAGAGTCTTAAAGTTTGACTTATTAAACCCGAAACTAAAATACTTGGAAAGCAACCCGACACTTTTCCCTTTGTTCAAACTCCTTTCTTCTGAGCTCAATTGACCTCGAATGAAGTAATGATAATGAGCAGACTGTGCGAATCTATGTTCGAGGATTTTAACCCCCGTACTCTTGAACATGGTGAACAATGTGTTCATATAAATCATCCTAAGATTACTACTTCCTGTTCCTTTTGAAAAGTCTGGCATTTCATCAATAATAACCACTCTATTAACACCTGAGTCCTTCAACTTCTGATTTACACAACTAGCTCTATTATCCAGAGCATCTAGTAAATAAATAGGAGATGTTGTAATAAAGTCATTAAACTCAACCCCTTTAGCTACAAGCGCATTGCTTAAAACCAATACGGCAACTGCAAATAAAATTTTCTGTTTATAAATATCTTTCATGTTAATCACCTCTTTCTTTGTTTAAAGCTCTTAAGAATTAATGAGCCTTATTATTGATTTAAAGAGGTAGTTAGGGGTATTTAGGAAAAGAGGATGAAAAAGTAAAGAATAATAAGATAAATAGTCAAACCTGAAGTATCCAGTTTTTTTCTGATTTATTAATAGAGCCTTGGGCTGCAAGTTGAATATCAGTCTAATTTTTTTCTGATAAAAATAAAATGCCTTAACCAATTTAGCAAAATTGAAAGCTGCAGCTGCCAAGATTATATTATTTCTGTTTCCATCGGCCCCTTTGATATAATTTCGGTTCATTCTGTGGTCTGATTTGATATGTCCGATTATTGGTTCGATTGCTGCATGCCTTTTCATCCATTTCTTCAGCGTTCAACTGGCTCGCTTTGGAATTTTGCCAATAACATGGGCTTGTGTTTTTAATGTAGAATCATGACCTTTGTAGCCTCCGTCACAATGTGCATGTTTGGGCTCTTTTCCAGAATTCTTCTTTGCTTTCTTCAATGAATCATCAAGAGTGTGTCCATCATAAGGGTTGTCATAACTGAGAGCTGATAACACCCAATTATTTTTTGATGTTGATACAAATGATGCTTTATTTCCAAACTCATACTTTTTGTGAATTTTTCCTTTGGCAATACAAAATACAGCTTCTTCATGTACTGAGTAAATCTTGTTTTTGTCATTTCGTTTTTGTGCGTGTATCTTCTCAGCTCGGATCAATAAAGCGATAAGTTTTTTATCAGGGTTCTTACATTTCCTTCTGATGTCACGAATGACTCGACCCAAATAGGTTTTAAGCTTCCGCGTCTTCTTTGTAGCACGCTTCATTTGCCGGGCATGAGAATAGCGTTGTTGCATAATGAGAGCCTTTTTACCGACTTTTTTCCGCCATTTTATCAAACTGGTGGGATGCAAAGGGAGTTTATGCTGCAGGAACTCATAACCACAAAAATACTGCCAGTATGGATTTTCAACCCAACGAGCAACGACGCTTTCATCACTTTCATTGAATGTGTATTTCAGATAATGTAAACCGGCAAGTAACCGTGTTGGCAGTGGAGGTTGTCCAGCTCCTGTTTTATAAATGACTTCTATTTCACTTTCAACTCAAGACCAGTTGATTTTATCAGCTAGCTCTACCAGTGGATGTCTCATGTTTATGATTTGTGAGAGCTGTGAGCGAAACAAATCGGGGTTATTATCAGGTTCTTTCGGTTTCATATTGCAAGGTTTTGTCATACGTTGATTATTTTCTTGCAATATATTTTACCACATAATGAGATATTATGCATGATTATCAGTGTGTTATGAATATTTCAGGGAGGACTAAATAGTAAATTACCACCAGACTTAAAACTCTGATGGATTCTAGCTAGATTGAGTAAACGACCTCAAGACTTATAAAATTAAATATAGGAGGAAGTAAAGCCTCGAGGTCTGTGCTCTGCTTATATTAACGATCACAAATAACCATAGTATCCCCAACAATGACAGTCTTTTTATCCACACTCCGAATGGCGTGAGGGTCATCCGAGGTTCCAATATTGGTAACACAGCCCTGACTGGATTTCAAAGGACTCATGCCGGAATGACCATACCTGAGTGTATTGCGAATGTTTCTAATTTTCTCACCATATACAGCTTTCATTCGTGCTTCCTTGGCTTTCACTATACTCGTTCCCTCAGAGTAAAACTGTGCCTGCAAATGAGAGGAGCTAAATATGGCCAACAAAATAATTACTTTTTTCATAATTTTTCTCCAGTTAGAGAGCCCAGATTGAGTCCAGGCTCCCTCAATACAATAAAAGATTAACGGATGGATCCAGCCCTGACTTTTGAAGAACCTCTTCCTAAAGCCAGATTGGTAATATTGCCAGTTTTAACATTAATATCCACATCACCCTTAACGCTCGAGTTCTCTATAGTGCCTACTGCAACCTTAGCAACCCCCAAGCCAACAGCGCCATTTGTGATATGACCTGTTTTTACATTAATATTCACATCACCCTTAACATTTGAGTTATCTATAACACCAACATCTACACTTGCTGC
>JAGRJP010000232.1 GCA_020442665.1 Lysobacterales bacterium | reverse complement strand
CATGCTGAATTTATTTCAGCATCTCCTTACCGTCAGCTGTGTTTAATTTAAGACTCAATCTAATATCGTCTTTGAAAGATATTGTGTCAAAAATGCATATTTAACCGGATATTTACGGATATAAATGCATGTCTGCAATAATATCCTGCTCATAGCGATTATATGCGTACTAAAACATCACTTTACATAAAAAAATCAGTATGTTAGTATCAAAAACTATGAAAACGAGTGCATTAAAATACGCAAAATACTTAATATCTTGCATTGATGCACATATAATAAATTGTTAGGCGTAGAAAAAAGGAAGTTACATTGGCAAAAAAGAAAAAGGTGCTTGAAGGTCATAAAAAAGTGGGTAGTAAATTCATACCACCAATGATGCAAATAACGCCTTTCTCTGAAATAAGTTATATCAATCAAATTCTGCCAGAAATCATTTGGATGGGACTTTTGAGTGATAAATATGGCTATAGAAGAGCGAAAGAGCTTGTTTTTGATATTTGTGAAAAGGCTTTTGAAATAAAGGATACGGATAAGCATGTGAATTTTACTCTTGCCAGTAATTTTAATCATTTGTCAAAAGACAAGAAGCAAGAGCTAGTTAACTACCTTTCTGAAAGATCAACTCTTCATGCTTATCAAGAGGCGCTAATGCCACTAACTAAACTGTATAAGGACTGTCCGCTATCTTTTTTAGAAAGTCGTGAAAATACTATTGATACAGAACAGCTTGTATCAATAATGAAAGAATGTATTGATAATCATATAGATAAATACGAAACACCCAGTCTAGTCATACAAGCTAATGTTGTATACGTTAGAAGAAGCACCGGTGGACTACATATCGCGCAACATATCGAAGTACCAGATTTAAATTCCCTTATAGATGCGCCAGAGTCAGAAGAAGCGCGAAAAACCGAAGGATTTGTTCGTACATCTGTAATGTCTGAATTTATGCCAATGGGAGAAGAGAGAGACGACACTTGGGCAAAATCATTTTGGAATCAGGGCTATTCGCTAGATAAGTGTGACTTTTCATGGGAATCGGATGTGCTAGATGAATGAAATTATGAAGGTTATGCAGTCCTATTGTGATGTTGTGCGAGCAGGCATGGACGAGCGCTGGGAGAAGTTGCCAGTAGAGATATATGATACTGAGACATATGAGGCCATTGGGGGGCTAATGGCACGGCAAGCGACATTAACAATTGAACTTGCTCAATCACCTCCGATTTGGAATGGACACATTGCGCCACTAATTCTCAGATGCATGACTGATGCACACATTACACTTGCATGGATACTAAATGATCCACAAGAACGTGCAAAAAAATACATACTTTACGGTTTGGGCCAAGAGAAATTGCAAATTGAGCATTTGAAAACAGACGCAGATCAAGAAGATGAGCAGATAAAGCAACTCATAGAAATGAAAGAATCCTGGCTAAATTCACAGCGAAGGGATTTTATGACGGAAGTAAATGTGGGGAATTGGTCGGGGTTAGATACAAGAAAAATGTCGCAGGAATCAGGGTGCGAGGGATTGTATAAATTTGCATACACCCCATTCAGTGGAGTTGCACATAATATGTGGCAACATGTAAGCATCTATAACCTAAAACCATGCGGTAATCCCATGCATAAATATCATAAAGTCCCAACAATACTAGAGGCTCCTTTAGATCCTGATTTCGTCTATAGGTCTGCAAAATATGTAGATAGGACTTATGAAGCAATTGATGAAAAATATGATCTAGACATCAAAACACCTATGCCACTAGATTATTTTGTTGATGAATTCAATAAATTAAACAATGAAAAAAGTCAAACGCCCAACAAGGACGCGCCATAAACCGGCGCGCCTGTTGGCTTAAGCGTTGCAAGGGTAAAGAAAAGTATTATCAATGTCTGGATTCTCAATCAAGTTGAGAATGACAACACACCCCTTAATCCCCTTTGAAGAGGGGAGATTGTTTAGAGTATCAGTTTAGATCGTAATATATTTATGAGATTGTTTCTTTAATTCGTTGCATTGACTCAGGATGAAAGAACAACTCCGGCTTCTTTGCTCGCTCTGCTTTCCTGAAAAAATCAACCTACACCCGTAATTGTTCCATCCGCTTGCAGCTCTATCTTCAAAGCAACCGGAGATTTTGGTAAACCGGGCATGCGCATGATGTTGCCGGTTAGCACTACTAGGAATCCTGCCCCGGAGTTGATTTGGATGCCTCTGACTGTGACAAAGAAGTCTTTTGGGCGACCATGCAGTTTAGGGTCATCCGATAGGGAACTGGGAGCTTTTGCGATGCAAACAGGTAAATGTTCAAGGCCTAGTTTTTTAATTTGTAGTAAATCACGTTCAGCATCTTTGGTGAAAGCAATGTCTTTTGCACCATACATTTTTTGACTGACTTTTTTAATTTTTTTGAAAACCGAATCGGTTTTATCATAAAGTGGAATGAATTTTCGTGAAGTGTCTGCAACTTCGATTACGGCTTTTGCCAACTCGACCGAACCTTTTCCGCCTTCGGTAAAGTGTCTGGATTCAGCAAATCGAATGCCCTTGCTTTCTACGTGCTTTCTCACTAGTTCAACTTCAGCATCCGTGTCACTGATAAAACGATTTAAAGCAACAACCATCGGTTTATTGAACTGCTGAACACTTTCAATATGTTTATCTAGGTTTGATAAACCATCAGTCAATGCCGTTAAATCTTCGTTTTCCAGTTCTTCGGCATTTTTTCCACCATGCAGTTTTAATGCTCTGACAGTTGTCACCAATACAACTGCTGCCGGGTCAAGTCCTGCGGATTGACACTTGATGTCAAAGAATTTTTCGGCACCTAAATCAAAACCAAACCCCGCTTCAGTGATTGCCCAATCAGAGTGATGCATTGCCATTTTCGTAGCGATTACGCTATTACAACCATGAGCAATGTTGGCGAAAGGTCCGCCGTGAACAAATGCAGGACAACCTTCCAGCGATTGTACTAAATTCGGATGAATGGCATCACTAAGCAATGCCATGAGTGAACCGGTAAACTCTAAATCCTTCAAATAAATAGGTTCGCCATCATGATTATATGCCAGGAGCGTTCTATCCAAACGGTTTCTTAAGTCTTCCAAATCGTTGGATAAACATAATATTGCCATGATTTCAGAAGCAGCGGTGATATCGAATCCGCCTTCTCGTGGGACGCCATGTGCTTTGCCTCCGAGTCCAACGACAATATTTCGCAAACTACGGTCATTCATGTCCATCACCCGACGCCAAACAATACGTCTGGGGTCGATGTTTAATAGATTACGATGATAAATATGATTGTCAATCATTGCCGAAATCAGATTGTTAGCAGAAGTGATGGCATGAAAATCACCGGTAAAGTGTAAGTTGATTCGGCTGTTGGGAACAATTTGTGCATATCCACCACCGGTTGCACCACCTTTGATGCCCATACATGGTCCTAAAGATGGTTCCCGCAAAGCCAGGCAAACTGATTCACCGAGTTTTTTCATTCCTTGTGCCAAACCGATGGAGGTGGTTGTTTTACCTTCGCCGGCTTTGGTTGGAGTAGTCGCTGAAACCAGTATCAATTTCCCTGAGTTGTTTTGAGGTTTGTTTAAAGCATTAATATGAACCTTGGTAATTTCTGTTCCGTAAGGAATCATATCCGATTCGTTAATTCCCATTGCTGATGCAATTTCTTTAATCGGTTTTGTTGTAACACTTTTGGCAATTTCGCTATTGGATAACATGACTGATTTCAACTCTAACAAAGACATAGCATTCTAACATAATGCGAAGCATGGAAGTTGTCTGAAATCAAAAATTGAAACTTTTGTAATTCTGAGGCCAGGTGTATAATTCTTGAGTTCGTAAAATATTAAATACTTATGATTGAATTATACGGTTTTGGAAAAAATATCGGTTTACTGGATGGTAGTCCTTTTGTGATGAAGATTCATACTTTTCTAAAGGTTGCAGGCTTGGATTATAAATCAATCGGAAATCCGTTAAACGTCAGAAAATCTCCTAAAGGGAAGCTGCCTTACATTAAAGATGATGGGCAAACAGTGAGTGACTCTCAATTCATCATTGAGTATTTATCTGAAAAATATAACATTGATTTAAATTCGCACTTATCCGAAGCACAAAAAGCCAATGCCTACCTGCTGACAAAATCTTTGGATGAGAGCTTATACTGGTGTATCGTTTGGAGTCGCTGGCAACATAATAAAACATGGAATACTGTTAAAAAAGATTTTTTCAAAGGATTGCCTTTTCCGCTTTCGGCGATTATTCCCAACAAAGTTCGGAAACAAACAATCAAGGCATTGTATTATCAAGGAATCGGACGTCATTCTGAAAGTGAAATCATCACTATTTCCAATCATTCATTTCAAGCCCTTTCGACTATGCTTGGTGATAAGAATTACTTTTTTGGAGATAAGCTGTGTTTGTTTGATATAACTGCATACTCTATGTTGTCATCTTTGATACACTCGAATGTTGAAAATGAGCTGCATTCAAAATGCAGAAGTTATGATAATCTGGTGAATTATTGCAATCGTATCAGAGACGAATACTTTAAATAAATTCCTCAATCAGAGATTGAATCTGATTAAGATAACCAGGTTTGGTTGAATCCAGCCAAATAGCGTCGTTTTCTTTTCGCAACCATGTCCATTGCCTTTTGGCAAGTTGTCGGGTCGCAACAATTCCTCTAAAAATCATTTCGTCGTAGTCAAATTCGCCATCCAGATATTGCCAAACCTGGCGATACCCGACACAACGCATGGACGGCATTTCGAGTTTAGTTTTAGGATTCGCTTTGAGTTTCTCGACTTCTTCAATAAAACCGTTCTGAACCATTTGCCGGAATCTTTGCTCGATTCGTTCATGCAACAAGGAACGATCAGGAGCTATGATAATTTTTAAAACCTGATAATCGAGTTCGTTCCCTTGATCTTCCTTGTGTAATTCAGTCATGGTTTTTCCGCTAATGTGATAAACCTCAAGAGCTCGTTGAATGCGTTGCGGATCGGTCTTTTTGATTCGGGCAGCCGATTCGGGATCAATTTTTTGCAACTGTTGGTGCATATATTCCCACCCATGAGTTTCAGCTTCATCTAATAACTTTTGTCGAATCACCTCATCAGCATCAGGCAATTTGGACAAGCCATGTTGCAAACTCCGGTAATACAACATCGTTCCACCAGCCAATAAAGGAGTTTTATTTTTTGCAGTCGATTGTTCCATCAGATTATAAGCATCCTTACAGAAACTTGCCGTTGAATAGGATTCCCAGGGTTCAATAATATCAACCAAAGCATGAGGTGCTTTTTGTAATTCTTCAATGCTTGGCTTGGCAGTTCCGATGTCCATTTGTTTGTAAACTAGTGCCGAATCAACAGAAATAATGTCGCAATTGTATTTTTCGTGCAGAAAAATCGCCGCTTCGGTTTTACCGGCTGCTGTTGGTCCCATTAAAAAAACAGATTTCTTCGTCATTGGAATTATTGGTAAAATGGAGGTTCGTTTTCTGGTTGAATACTAAATCTTTTGTAAGTCCATTGATATTGTTCAGGAGCTTTGTCCACAATTTTCTGAATATGTGCATTCATGTATGTTGCTGACCGTTCGACGTCACTATAAATCTCATCACTTGATTTTTCAAAATATACATCAAAACCTTTAGCCTTTCTTAACGCGTAAACAAAAAATACCGGCACTTGGGTTTTCACCGCTAATTTCGGAAATAATGTCATGGTGTAAGTCGGAATATTATAGAAAGGCACAAATATTCCTTGTCCGCTTTTAGGCCTTTGATCGGGCAAAATCGCAATAAATCCCTGATCTTTCAAGTGTAAAAGAATTTTTTTTACGCCTTTGGGACTGGCTTCAATTTGCACAGCTTCAGATTTACCTCTGGATTCAATTAATAGCTGTTCGATTTTTTCATCATCCGGCGCTTTGTACAAAAAAGCAAACTTCTCAAATCGTGCTAAAACCAAATTGACAACTTCCCAATTACCAAAATGCGGAGCTGCCAAAAGCAGACCTTTTCCTTGTTTCAAAGCACTTTGAAACTCTTCCACTCCATAAATATTGTCAACCAAATCATCAACCGATTTGTTTTTATCCCAAATTCGACCTAACTCCATAAAATTCATCAGAGTGGCATTGATGCAGGCTTTGGCGAGTTGTTTTTGATGTGATTCTGATTTTTCCGGAAAGCATTTACGAATATTGGTGAGCGTGATTTTTTTATTCTTTTTTGACAGTAACCAGAACAACCACCCAAAAACAGATGCGAATCTACGGCCGGCTGAAAGGGATAGAACTCTTCCTAATGCTAATATAGCTTGAAATAAAAATACCTTCAAATTGGATTATAGGAATTGGAAACTGCCTAATGGTAAGGCATTCACATTTTTTTTGCAAAAAAAACCGCCGGAATTATCCGACGGTTAAAAGTCTGAACATCCGTATTCAAATCCTTATTCCCCGAAAAAAATCCGTCTTTATGATAACTGCCATCCTTACGCGATTATCGTAATTGCCTTATCCACGTACTCCATTCAATAAGAACAATCTGAGAAACTCCTTTTTCTCCTCCACAGTGCTCATTATCCGGATTAAAAAATAATTGAATATAGGAAAAACACATTCGGTTTGTAGGAAATTTCCTACAAACTATAGGAAAAATTATTTTCAAATAATAAATAAGGACTCGATAAGGTCTCTATAATATAATGTCGCTATGAAAGCATTAGTTCAAAGAGTCAAAACAGCTAAGGTAGAAGTGAAAGATCAAACCGTGGGAGAAATCTCTCAAGGAATCCTTTTGCTTTTGGGAGTGGAAAAGCAGGATTCAAAAGAAATCGCTGATAAATTGTTAGAAAAAGTCTGTAATTACCGAATTTTTTCAGATGAAAATGACAAGATGAATCTTTCTTTAAAAGACATTGAGGGCGAACTACTCATCGTCTCACAATTCACTCTGGTTGCAAATACTCAAAAAGGTTTACGCCCCAGTTTTTCCAGTGGTGCTGATCCTGTTTCCGGGAAAAAACTCTATGACTATTTTGTAAAGCAGGCTAACCAAAAACTTCCCGGTAAAATTCAAACAGGTCAATTTGCAGCGAATATGCAGGTTTCTTTGCAAAATGACGGACCGGTTACATTTAGTCTTGAGGTTTAATATTTGAACGTAAAAGGAAAGACATACGCAGTTGCGACCGGAAATTACTATACCAGCAAAGCCGCTGTGAGAATTCTGGAAAAAGGCGGGAATGCCTACGATGCCATTCTGGCGTCATTGTTTATGTCATTCGTGAGCGAACCATTATTATCTTCACCTGGCGGTGGTGGTTACTTACTGGCTCATCCAAGTGGAAAAGATGCACAAATTTTTGATTTCTTTGCCCAAACTCCTAAAGACATTTCGCTTCAAAATAAAGACTTTTTTCCGATTCATGGAGATTTCGGAGACGTTCAGCAAGAGTTTCATATTGGCAAAGCATCTGCTGCTGTTCCCGGAATACCAGCCGGTATTTTTGTCATTCATAAAAAATACGGCACACTTCCTCTGCAAGAATTAGCTGAATTTGCAATTTCAACAGCGTATTCGGGTTATAAAATTGAACCACTTTACGCTGAAATTCTGAGAATTCTGCGTCCAATCCTTGAGTCGACACCTGAGGTGACAGCTATTTTTGAAAATCGGGACAAACAACTCTATAAAACCGGTGACAATTTTACTAACCCCGATTTAGCTCGATTTTTAGAAAATTTAGTCACCCATTCTGATGATTGGTTTTATCAAGGAAGTCCGATGAAATCTATCATCAAGGATATCCAACAATCAAACGGTTTGTTAACAC
>JAGRJP010000231.1 GCA_020442665.1 Lysobacterales bacterium | reverse complement strand
AAGCCACTTTGAAAATAGCATCAGCTGAATGGCAAAGAGTTAGCCAACTAGGACGAAAAGTCGTTGGTGATAACCGCTATATCACTACTAAAAACGACTATGAACTTGCCAAAGCACGTTTAATGGCATTTGGCTTATCTGAAAACTTGATCAAGCAATCAACAAGCTCTCTTGGTGAATACACTTTGAATGCAAAAATTGATGGAGCTATTTTGTCTGATGATTTCCAACAAGGACAAAGGGTTGAAGCAGGTCATGCATTAATGTTAGTCAGTGACGAATCAAAATTATGGGTCGAGGCCAGAGTTCAAGCATCAGTGCAATTAAATTTGCCGGTAGGAACATTAGCACAAGTCAAGGTCGGTGATCGATTATATCCAGCAGAAGTTTCTCAAGAAGCTCATACCATTGATGAAAATACACGAACACGTGTAATACGTTTGTTAATTAATAATCCAAAAGATACTTTACACCCTGGTGAGTTTGCCGATGTTTATTTTAACGTCTCAACTAAAAAGGCTGTTACTGCGGTTCCTGAAAACGCTTTAATGCGTACAGCAGATGGTGATTGGGCCGTTTTTGTTGAAACCGAAAGTAACCAATTTGCAGCTCAAGAAGTTGAATTGGGACGTGTTTTAGGTGATTTTTATGAAATATTTGGCTTGGATGTTGGCACAAAAGTTGTGACTCAAGGCGCTTTCTTTGTAGCCTCAGAATCTGCTAAAGGCGGATTTGATCCGCATAATCATTAATCTTTCTTCGTCATTTCTGTGAAAGCAGGAATCAAATAGAACAAGAAATTTAACGGAGAAAAAACATGTTAAATAAAATAATAGATTGGTCGGTTAAAAATCGACTCTTAGTGGTCTTGGCTCTGATTGGAATGCTAGCATTTGCTGCTTCATTTATCCCTAGGCTAAATTTAGATGCTTTTCCTGATGTGACTAATATTCAGGTTTCAATTAATACTGAGGCACCAGGGTTGGCATCAGAAGAAGTAGAGCAATTAATAACCTTTCCCATTGAGGCGGTGATGTATGCCTTACCAGATGTTCAGGAGGTTCGTTCAATCTCAAAAACTGGTTTATCGGGAATTACAGTTGTCTTTAAAGAAGGTACTGATATCTACTTTGCCAGACAACTAGTATTTGAACGTTTACAATCTGCCAAAGAATTAATACCTGAGGGCGTAGGTACACCTGAAATGGGGCCCAACACATCTGGTTTAGGCCAAGTCTATCAATACTACCTCAAAGCTGATCAAGATTCAGGCATAGGCATCATGGAACTACGTTCCTTGAATGACTGGGTGGTAAAACTTCTGTTAATGCCTGTAGATGGTGTGACTGATGTACTATCATTTGGTGGTCAAGTTAAACAATACCAAGTTAACCTGAATCCGTCACGCTTATTATCCTATGGATTAACCCAACAAGAAGTCATTGCAGCATTAGAAGATAACAACACCAATGCTGGTGGCTGGTATATGGACCGTGGTCAAGAACAGTTGGTTATTCGAGGGGTAGGATGGTTGAGTTCTGGTGTTGATGGCTTAAGCGAATTAAAACAAGTCCCATTGAAAACAGTAGATGGAACTGTAGTCACAGTGGCTGATGTATCAACTGTTGAATTTGGAAGCGAAATTCGTCAAGGTGCTGTTACTTTTACTGAACGTACTGAAAATAATGGTTCCCAACATTTTGGAGAGGTAGTTTCAGGCATTATCTTAAAGCGCATGGGAGCCAATACAAAGGTGACCATCGATGGGATTAAAGATCGTATCCCTTTAATTCAACAAGCTTTACCAGAAGGTGTGACATTTGAACAAATATATGATCAGTCGGACTTGATTGAAAAAGCAGTATCAACAGTTTCAAAAGCATTGACCCAAGCATTTATTTTTATAGTTATTGTTTTGGTATTGTTTTTACTCAATGTCCGTTCTGTTATGTTGGTTCTAATTTCAATTCCATTATCTGTGGGTATGGCATTAACGGTGATGTCTTATAATGGGCTATCTGCTAATCTTATGTCATTAGGAGGTTTAGCTGTTGCTATAGGAATGATGGTAGATGGCTCGGTGGTTATGATGGAAAACATCTTCAAACATTTAACCCATCAGGATGATTATCATGATGAGCAAAATACAGAGTTGAATTCAAATGGAGATACAACATTAATCCAATCCAATAACAATACAACCGTTGCTCTACGAATACAGTTAGCTGCTCGGGAAGTAGCAAAACCTATTTTCTATGCAGTATCTATAATCATGGTTGTCTTTGCGCCATTATTTAGTTTAGAAGGTGTTGAAGGAAAGTTATTCCAACCAATGGCGGTGAGTATTATGATCGCAATGGCTGCATCATTTCTAATATCAATAATCGTAGTCCCAGCATTAGCAAGTTATTTTTTTAGAAAAGAAGTGAAAACTAAGACTAGCCCTATTATCAAATTTTTAGAAAAAGCCTATCGATTTGTACTTGAAAAGGCCATGAAAATTAAATTTGTTACTATTGCAATTGCAGTAATATTACTCATATCTACACTGCTTTTACTTTCTCGATTAGGAACTGAATTTGTTCCTGAATTAGAAGAGGGCACTATTAATCTACGCATCACATTAGCTCCATCTGCTAGTTTAGATACAGCAATAGAAGTTGCTCCGGAATTAGAAAAATTGATCCTGGAGTTTCCTGAAGTAACCTATGCCATGAGTCGAATTGGGCGTGCAGAAATTGGTGGTGATCCAGAACCAGTGAGTAATATTGAAATATACATTGGGCTTAAACCCGTCAGTGAATGGAGTAGTGCAGAAAGTAGACAAGACTTACAATTGTTAATGGAAAAAAGATTAGAATCAATTCCAGGTTTATTATTTAACTTTTCTCAACCCATAGCTACCAGAGTCGATGAATTGCTATCAGGTGTGAAAGCTCAACTGGCGATGAAGTTATTTGGTTCAGATCTGGAGGTCTTGGCAAGCAAAGGTCAAGAAATCGTCAATGCAGTTCAATCTGTGAATGGTGCACGAGATGTGGCAATGGAACCAATTGCTGGAGAATCTCAACTAGTAGTCAAACCCAATCGTAGACAATTATCTCGCTATGGTTTGTCGGTTGGCGATTTAATGAAAGTGGTCAGAGATGGTATCGGTGGTAGAGGTGCTGGTCAAATTATTAATGGTAATGAACGCTATGATATATATGTACGTCTAGGCGCTCAATTCCGTAAAAATCAATTTTCAATAGCTGACCTTAGGTTACAATCACCAACTGGTGCATGGGTACGCTTAGGAGATGTGGCAGACATTAGTATTGATTCTGGTCCACCACAAGTTAGAAGAGATGATGTCCAGCGCAGAGTGGTCATTCAGGCAAATGTACAAGGCCGTGATATGGGCTCTGTAGTAAAAGACATTCGTGCTGCTATTTCCAGCCAAGTAGATTTACCTACAGGCTATACAGTTGATATAGGTGGGCAATTTGAAAATCAAGAACGAGCTCAAAAAAGATTGATGATTGTTGTACCAATATCTATCGGACTTATAGCTTTATTGCTTTATTTTGCTTTTAATTCAGTTGGTCAAGCAGCTCTTATTTTAGTTAATTTACCCTTGGCCATGATAGGTGGAATATTTGCCTTGTGGGTTTCAGGTCAATATTTATCAGTTCCTAGCTCAATAGGTTTTATTACACTTTTTGGTGTTGCCGTTCTTAATGGAGTTGTAATGGTTGAGGCCATTAATTTGCGAATTAAAAATACTAAGGAGAAATTAAGCAAAGCCATTTTTGATGGTGCAGTTTCAAGACTAAGACCTGTTTTAATGACGGCTATAACTTCAGCCTTAGGTTTAATTCCTATGTTAATGTCAGATGGTATTGGTTCTGAAATTCAGCGACCATTAGCAACTGTTATTGTCGGTGGTTTAGTAACAGCTACATTCTTAACTTTATTTGTTTTACCTGTTTTATTTGCTTGGTTTTCAAAAGGAAAAATCAAACAATTAAAACAGCATCAATAATTAAGGAGAATAAAATGAACATTCAAAAAGAACATTCATCTCATGATCACTCAACTCATGAAGGGCATAATCATGATAATAATGGAGGGAATTATATTCCCTCTATCATTTCTCTTTCACTATTGCTTCTAGGGTTAGTATTTGAACACATCTCCAAACTTAGCTTCTTTAAAGGTTGGGTTTTGGTCACTTGGTATGTCGCAGCCTATCTCCCTGTCGCCTTACCTGTAATTAAAGAAACCATTGAGGCATTACAAAAAGGGGAAATTTTCACCGAGTTTTTCCTAATGACTATTGCAACTATTGGTGCCATGGCTATAGGTGAATATCCAGAAGGGGTAGCTGTGATGTTATTTTATGCCGTAGGAGAGTTGTTCCAAAACGCAGCTGTTAAAAAAAAAAAAAAAAATATCTTCAGATAAATAAT
>JAGRJP010000230.1:849-2441 GCA_020442665.1 Lysobacterales bacterium | reverse complement strand
AGAATCAATAGTCGTTCATATCCGTCAGCTAGAGACACGCTTGCAAAAAATATCAGCAATATAGACAGAGTTCGATATTGATACATGATGAGTTAATAATTAAAACATCGAATATTAGAACGCAGATTTAACATATTAGCAAATGTTAATATAAGTTTTGAGAGTGAATGGTGTTGAATTCACAATGATTGAACTCAAATTTTGTTTCAAACTAAGTAATTATGCATTAAAAAGAAGTTTCATGTAAAATGGCATTTTTTTAAATGCTCAAATGGCTCAAATAATATGAAAATAAACAAACTGTTAATTTTGGTTTTGTTTTCGGGGTTCGTTATCAACACTGCATCCGCAAAAAAACCATCCAAAAAAGATGTTGAAGAGTTTCTCAACAGAGTTGAAAAAACATTAACGGAACAAGGAGAGTTTTCGGCACGCACAGCTTGGGTTCAGGCAAACTTTATTACTGAAGATACCATTTGGCTGAGTGCAAAAAGCAACGAGAAGTTTTCCGCAATGCAAGTCGAATTTGCCATGGAAGCCAGTCGCTATGATGATGTTAAGGTTTCTGATGATATGCGTCGAAAGCTAAACATTTTAAAAAACGGATTGACCATTGCCGCACCTGCGGATGCTGAAAAAAACAGCCAACTGGCGCAAATTACATCTGAACTTGAAGCAATGTACGGTACAGGGAAATATTGCAAGAATGCTGAATGTAAAACGCTGAATGACCTCGAAGAAATCATGACGCATTCACGAGACAGTAGTGAGTTATTGGAAGCATGGAAAGGCTGGAGAACCATTTCGCCACCGATGAAAGATAAATATGCAAAAATGGTTGAGTTGGCAAATGAAGGTGCAAAAAACCTTGGCTTTAAAGACACAGGAGCAATGTGGCGTTCTCAATACGATATGCCGGCAGATGACTTTTCCAAAGAGCTGGACAGACAGTTTCAGCAAGTCAAACCATTATACGAAGCACTTCAATGTCATGTCAGAGCTAAATTGACAGAACATTATGGTGAAGAAGTCATGGGCAATGACGGCATGATTCCGGCTCATCTTTTGGGCAATATGTGGGCACAAACATGGTCCAATGTTTATGATTTGGTTAAGCCTCCGGCAAATGTTGAAGGCTCACCCATTGATGTGACTCAATTGTTACAAGAGTTTGACTATGACCACTTGAAAATGGTGGAAACAGGAGAAGGATTTTTTACCTCTTTGGGTTTGCCAAAATTACCGGATACATTCTGGAGCCGTTCATTGTTTTTAAAACCCAAAGATCGTGAAGTGGTTTGTCATGCAAGTGCATGGGATATCGATAATGAGGACGATATTCGCATCAAAATGTGTATCAAAGTTGATCAGGAAGATTTTGTGACGATTCACCATGAGTTGGGTCATAACTTTTACCAACGAGCTTATAAAGACCAAAGCATTATTTATCGCAATGGAGCCAATGACGGTTTTCATGAAGCCATCGGTGATACTGTCGCTTTATCAATTACACCTGATTACTTGCATCAAATCGGACTGCTGGACGAAGTGCCAAAAAGCGAAAGTGATTTAGGAATGCTGATGAAAATGGC
>JAGRJP010000230.1:0-753 GCA_020442665.1 Lysobacterales bacterium | reverse complement strand
GGTTGGTGGCAGCTTCGCAACCATTACCAAGGTGTCAAAGCTCCTGTTGAAAGAACTGAAAATGATTTTGATCCGGGTGCCAAATACCACATTCCGGGTGGAACACCATACACTCGTTACTTCCTTGCACATATTCTGGAATTTCAATTTCACAGAGAATTATGTAAAGCAGCGGGTTATGAAGGTCCACTTCACAATTGCTCAATTTATGGTAATAAAGAAGCCGGGGCTAAGTTAATAAAAATGCTGGAAATGGGTGCCGCTCAGCCATGGCAAGATGCTTTGGAGGTGGTGGCGAACTCTCGTGAGATGGACGCAACAGCTGTATTGGATTATTTTGCACCACTCAAAGTTTGGCTAGATGAACAAAACAAAGGCCGCGATTGTGGCTGGGAATAACTTGAAATACACCATTATGGAATCACCTGTTGGCAAACTATTGCTGGCAGGTGATGACTCTGGGTTGCAAAAAATTCAGTTTGAAAATAACATTCAAATTGATAAAAACTGGCAAAAAGACGATAAGCACTTTACAGAAGCATCTAAGCAATTGAACGAGTATTTTTCAGGGGAAAGAAAGCAATTTGACATTAAACTCAATCTTCAGGGCACTGAGTTTCAAAAGCAAGCATGGCAACAATTACAAAAGATTGAATACGGAAAAACCAAGTTTTATGCCCAAGTTGCTGAAGAAATGAATCGACCCAAGGCTGCCAGAGCCGTCGGCCTAGCAAACAACCGCAACCCAATCCC
>JAGRJP010000229.1 GCA_020442665.1 Lysobacterales bacterium | reverse complement strand
GCGAATATCGTGATGATCGTTTTATCGCTGCATTGTCACTTTCTTCATACAAAGATAATGACTTGTTCTATCTGGCTCGAGCAGTCACACCCGGAGAGTTTACCGTTCCGCCATCTTTAGTTGAAGATATGTATCGTCCGGAAATCCGCGCTGTTGGCAAAGCAGATGGACAAATGGTAATTACAGAGAAATAGGATGAACTTGAAAAGATTATTGGTTATTCTTTCGGTTGTATTAAGTATTTTACTGATACCATTTATTGCTATGTTTTATTCAGAAGAAGTCCGCTGGGGTCCGGCGGACTTTCTGATAATGGGAGTGCTTTTGCTTACAACCGGATTAGCTCTCGACTATGTCATCCGCAAAAACAGCACAAAGAAAGTTTTTCTAATAGTCTCAATCGTTCTAATCTTTTTGCTGACTTGGGCAGAACTGGCAGTCGGTATCTTTGGCACTCCCTTTGCCGGGAGTTAAGCAAACCGTTTTATTCAAAACCATTTGCAAAAATTAAATCGCGTTCAATTGCCCCAACATCACAATGATCGCCAATTGGGCGCAAATCACCTCTTTGATCCGTAGTCATAGGAGTTGCAAGAAACCCAATGCAATCACCGACCGGTATTTGGTCAATTAATGGACTTTCACCTGCCGGAATATGACTCAGCATATTTCCGCCGTTTTGATGAAGGGGTTCCAACATTGGATCAGTATCTTCCATGTCTCCAATATTCATCAGACCACAGGAATCATCATTCAAAACATTATATCCCAACGAAATAGGAACTCCGGAAGACACACAATTACCATTGGCAACACGACGAAAAGCTGAAAATCCAATCTCAAATAAATTACTACCATCAAAACTGTATAGAGACAAATTTCCTTCTGAATTATTATAAAAAGTGCTAAAGCGAAACGAAGCATCTGAATCCTTAGCATATAATCCTGTTCCTGTATTTGAACTGATTGTGGAATTTATAAACATTCCAGATCCTTCCTCAATAAAGATGGCATTAATAGCATCATAATTATTAGTCACCTGTGTCGAGTCCATTATAAAATCACAATAAAAGCAACTCACCGCAGCACCGAATTCATTATTACCAATGCTAACGGCATAATTGCTATCAAAGATACTGTTTTTGATACTTCCTGCACCATTCAGAAATGAAACCGCTCCGCCGTCGTTGGCTCTGTTATTTATAAATTTTACATTATCAATCGCAACCTCTGTCATTGAACCACCTTGAGTGAGAATGGCTCCTCCATGACTCGTCACTGAGGCATTGCCGCCATTTCTCAATGTCAGATTGGATACGCTTCCGCTCACACCAAAAAACTGAAAAATCCGATCAATTCCACCGCCATCAATAATTGTCAAATCCATTCCGGCTCCAACAATATGAACTTCTTCCCTAATATCCAAATCACCAACAAAGGCATCCAAATCCTCGCCAACAATGGACAATGTAAATACCCCGGCCGGAAGATAAATTGTATCAACACCACCAAGTGCGTTGCTTTCCATGATGGCAGCCCGCAATGTACACTGAAACAGTTGTTCGGTTGCGTCACAATTACCATCGCCGGGACTGTCATCAATTAAGTCACTAAAGGAATTGACAGTAAAATCAACACTAAAAGATAGTGAAGTTGTAAACAAAAACGCTAAAGC
>JAGRJP010000024.1 GCA_020442665.1 Lysobacterales bacterium | reverse complement strand
GAACCAAAAGCTCCTCCGGGTGTGTGTTTGAGTGCAGCAATATCTTCTGCAGACTCAAAGGAGGTGTCGATTAACTCTTCACGCAATGCTCCGATAATACCGTTTTTTGCACCATAAACAGTACCGATTTCGTCGCTGTGTTTTCTTGCTGTTTCAATCACTCCGCATGCTGTTGCATTGATAACAGCTGTAACTCCGCCTGATTGGCAATAAAGGGCATTCTTTTTAGTCATGTGTTTTACTCTTTTTTAACCGTGAAAATGATAACAAATGGGCTCAAAAGGTTGACTTACCGAACCTCAGACGTTACTTTATCACACCCGAATCGCTTTTATAAGCACTTTCTAATATAACAAGAGAAACGATAAATGAGATTGGTTTTATTGGGCGCGCCTGGCTCTGGAAAAGGCACACAAGCAAAATTATTGAAGGAAGAACTCAACATTCCTCACATTTCAACCGGTGATTTGTTGAGAGCTGCTGTTGCAGCCGGCACAGAATTAGGCAAAGCGGCAAAAGTGGTCATGGATAAAGGCCAATTAGTTTCAGATGAAATTGTTCTTGGAATGCTGAAAGAAAGATTGGAGCAAGACGACGCTAAAAAAGGCTTTATTTTGGATGGCTTTCCGAGAAATTTGGTACAGGCTGATATGCTTGATAAATTGCTTGATGAAATCAATATGCCGGCAGAACATGCTGTTTTAATCGAAGTGGATCCGGAAGAAGTCGTTGCTCGTATCGCCAAACGTGCGGAGTTAGAAGGCCGTTCGGATGATACAGAAGAAGTGGTTCGTGATCGTATCAAGGTTTATGAAAACCAAACCGCTCCTGTGGTTAATCACTATAAAGAACACGGAATTTTAAGTGAAATCCTCGGTCAAGGTGGTATTGATCAAGTACAGCAAAGAATTTTGGCAGTATTAAGGTTTTAGACTAATAGCGAGTTGATTACTCGCTTTTCACTCTGTTTAAATATTCCTCAAGTAGTAACTGATCTTCTGTTTTCCACCATTCATTAGAAGTGTTTTTTAGTTCCTGCATTAAACTGGCAGCTTGGAAATAATCATTATTGTGAGCTGCAAGTTGGGCTTTGTATCTTGCAAACGGATAGTTCGTTGGTTTGATGGGAGAAATCTGATTCAGGTTTTTTTCAACCTCGGCGAAATCACTATTTTTAACTGCCAGCTCTAATAGTTTTTCTGAATATTTAAGGGCGTTTAAATGATGTTTCTTTCGTAAGCTTTCACTTAATAGTGTTTGCAGAAGATTTTGGCCTTCTTCGAAATTTCCTCTTTCCAAAGAAATTAAAACTTGTAAATATTGAATTTCTTCTGACCAGTTAGACTGTACCTCAGAAATGGTTTTCAATTCAGAAAAATAGCGATCTGTTAATTCCTGATCATCTGTCAACAAAGTTGAATCAATCAATTTGAAGAGCATTTGTGTTTGGATAATTGGTTGAGTGGTTTTTATTTTTTCTGCAAACTCATCAACAACCGGAATGAGCAGTTTTATTTTTTCAATATCAGACTTTCTTGTCGCCAACTCCAACTTAACTCCGAGTGCAAGTATTTGGGGCT
The DNA here is from genome assembly GCA_020442665.1 of Lysobacterales bacterium. Taxonomy (GTDB): domain Bacteria; phylum Pseudomonadota; class Gammaproteobacteria; order Xanthomonadales; family Marinicellaceae; genus NORP309. Next base: position 42,312 of record JAGRJP010000024.1, on the reverse strand, counting down.
CATCCGTTTTCAGTTCCAAGGAAAGTTTCTCTATTTCTGAAATCGTCTCTGTCAGTTCTGTGTGTTTACCCATTTCGATTTGTAAATAGGCTTTGGTTTCATAGAAAGCCAGAGTTAATCTTTTGTTTTCTATGAGATCCAATAACCCCTCAGCTTTATTGATATAGAGTTCTTCTTGTTCAAATTTGGCTTGTTGATACAGGACTCCGGCTAATGTAATGTAACTGCTGAACATGCCAGAAATATTATTTTGTTTTTCAAAATCTGCTAAAGCTAAGCGGATGTACTTTTCAGCATTGATATAAACTTTTGCATAGTTGTAAAGATAGCCCAGGTTATTGTCAACTCGATAAATTCGACTCTTATCATTGTTGTTTTGCTCAAGAAGCTCTCGCTGTTTCAACGTGCTGTCAATCGCTTTATCAATCTCTCCCTTTTGTAAAAATATCGTTGCTTGCAGATATAAAAGTTTTTCGGTGATTTTAGTGTTTTTCAGTTTATCAGCCAGAATAAGTGCAGATTCAATCAGAGGTTCTGCTTTAGAAGAATGCTCGGAATAAATTAATACATTGGCATTAAGGGCTTGTATCCAGAGATTTAATTCATCATCTTGAACTTTTTTAGCCAAAAGAACATCTAATATTGAGGATGCGGAGTTGTAATCAGAGGATAAAATCTGTGCTTCCGCCATGCGAATTCGGGCTAAATCAAAGCCTAAATCTTGGTTGATAGCAGTTTGAAAATAATCGATGGCTTTGCTGTAGTTTCTGTTTGTACTTTCTTTTAATCCCCGCAAAAAACTTTCCAAAGCAAAACTGTCATTAGATAAATTTCTATTGAAATCTGAAATTGAATCTAGTTGATTGATTTTGAGTTGCTCTCTGATCCAATTGTTGGTTTGAGAAAAAAGAGTCTTGTAATCATGAGTTGTAATTTCTTTTTTAACATCAATATCTTTGTAATTTTTAAGCTGCAGCTGAGCAATTTTTTTATCGTCTACTTCCTTCAAATCAACCAATAAAACATAGTCAAGTTGTTTGCTATCTTGTAATTCAATGGCTGCTTTTTGCTTATCCGTTTGAGTGAACCATGTTGATTGAGGTGAAAGCGAAAGAATTTGCGGATTTTTATCCAACAAACTTGATAAGTAAGAAATGCCACCGATTTTGATAAATTCATCCCCCTGAGCTGATGGAATGACCGCCAGATTGAAAGGTTTGCTTTGAATACTATCTTCCGCTTGTTGATTGGAACCAAAAGGGTAAAAATACAATAATACAATCAAAGGAATCAAACTGACTGATATAATAGTTTTTTTCCATTTCTTGAGCTCGTTTTTTTGGTCTTTGAATTCTCTTACTGTAGGAGTAAATTTGTAGCCAATTCCACGAAACGTTTCGATAAACACTTCATCCGGGTGATGCTCGGATAGTACCTGCCTAATTCGTTCAATTTGTTTACTGAGAGTGCCATCGGTGACGATTTGATTGTCCCAAGCTGAGGCAATTAAATCATCTTTAGGTACTAATTTGTTATGGTTCTCAACTAAAGTTACAAGCAGTTTGTAGCCTTTTAAGCCAAGTTCTAAGCGATTGTTTCGATGATACAAGCTTAATTCTTCCGGTTTCAGAATGAAATCAAAAAAAGTATAAGAATGTGTCATTGGCTTTTTCTCTCCCATCAAAAACTGAATCGTTTTGAAGTATATCACAGGTTTTTATCGCTTGTCGTTAAGTTGTCGAGATGAAATCGAGTAAATGTCGAGCAAGAATTTTTCATATTTTTCATAATTGAAAACAGTTTTTAAACTGATTGGAGAATAAACATGAAACATTTAATTTTTAGCTTGTCATTACTAACTACAACATTGTCTTTTGCCCAACAAGGTGCTGGTACTTTGGATCAAACTTTCGATAGCGATGGCAGGGTTTTATTAGAACAAAATCTTGGAACTATTCCACCCACGGGTGAAGGCGATGAGTTTGGCACAGCCATTTATTCCTATTCGGGGAGTGGAGATGCATCCATGCTCGTTGGTGGTCATGCGTATCATACGAACGAAGATACAACAGATATGTTCGTTACTAAAATATTACATAATGGTAATATCGATACCAGTTTTGGATTTAGCGGTACTGAAATCATCGCTTTTAACAGAGGGACGGAAACACATAAAGACTTTCTTCATGATATTTTAGTCGATGATTCCGGAAATATATATGCAATCGGATATGCTCATTTCAACAATGATGATACTGATTTTGCTGTCGCTAAGCTGGATTCATCTGGTGATCCAGTTCTGAGTTTTGGCACAAATGGTCAAAAAACAATTGCTTTTGATAACAGAGGAACTAATGAAGATATTGCCTTCTCAGCGATTTATACGGGTGGTTCTATCTATATTGCCGGTTATGCAGCGAATAGTTCCGGTGGTACCGACATTTCAGTAACAAAGATTCTGGCAAGTGATGGTTCATTAGATACAGGATTTGGTACTAACGGCAAGTTAATTATTGACATGGGGAATAGTTCCAGAGCTTATAAAATACTTCATGGATTCTGGATATTAGGAAGTATTGATGAGAGCGATAATTCCGAATCACCTGTTATTATAAAAATGAACTTTAACGGAAGTCTCGATACCAGTTTCTCAAGTGATGGAAAATATGTTTACAATGACAGTAGGGATTCATTTGTAAATAATGCTATCAAAAAACCAGGCTCCGATGAGTTTATCTTTGTAGGGTATGACAATCATCAGGGGAGCCAAGATGATGACTGCGCAATTACCTATATTAATACAGTAGATACCAATGCCGGTGAACCGGTAGGTGATATTTTTAATTTTAACCTTGATCCAAACTTGAGTAAAAACTCCTCATGCAGGGATGCTGTCTTTACTGACCCTGATTTCAAACTCGTATTAACTGGTAACATCTATCCTGAAGATGTGTCGTACATCAACATGGGAGTGATGCGACTGAACTCTATAAGTGTCACAAACGGAACAAGCAGTTACTCCATAGAAAACAACTTTGGTGCATACGGAAATGGCAGGTCAGATACTACCTTTAATGGAGTAGGATCTCAGGTTGTAAATATTTCATACGCTGTAACAATAGACCCGAATGATAATGTGTTATTGACAGGTACTGCTACAAACAATAACGCAGTCGAAAAAATTGCAGTCGCAAGACTCAAGGGTACGGGCGACAACGATATTATCTTCAAAAATGGTTTTGATTAACATCAAAGGCAACTCAACTCATATTGCAAGACTGTTTATTCTCCAAAATAACCGACAATATGAGTTGATTTTATGTTTATAACAAGGGGCACAATACGCGCCCCCTGTCATTTCAGTTTTGTAACTGACTACTCTTTGATAAAAATAATCTGACCATTTTCAAGCACGGCTTCTATTGAATCACCGTTGTTGAACTGGCCGGATAACAGGGCTTTGGACAACGGATTTTCCAAAGCGTCCTGAATGGCGCGTTTCAGCGGTCTGGCTCCGTAAACCGGGTCGTAACCGAGTTCACCGATGTAATCTAACGCCTCTTTTGTGACATTCAGTTTGATGTCACGGGTGACCAGTCGTTTCGCCAGCGACTTGATTTGTAAAGCGGCAATTTTACAAATATTATCTTTGCTTAATGGATGGAATACGACTATGTCATCCACACGGTTGATAAATTCGGGTCTGAAATGTCTGCCGACCACTTCCATCACCGAAGATTTTATATCCGCATAAGCGTGATTGATTTTTTCCTGAATGATATCCGAACCCAAATTGGAGGTCATGATAATCACGGTGTTTTTAAAGTCCACAGTACGACCCTGGCCGTCGGTCAAACGTCCGTCATCCAAAACTTGCAGCAGAATATTAAACACATCGTGATGTGCTTTTTCGACTTCATCCAGCAGAATTACTGAATACGGTCTGCGACGCACCGCCTCGGTCAGATAACCGCCCTGTTCATATCCAACATAACCCGGAGGAGCTCCAATCAGACGAGCCACTGAGTGTTTTTCCATAAATTCGGACATGTCGATTCGCACCATTGCTTCGGTGGAATCAAACATAAAATCTGCCAGAGATTTACATAGTTCGGTTTTACCGACACCGGTTGGACCTAGGAACAAGAACGAGCCAATCGGACGTTTGGGATCAGACAATCCGGCACGTGAACGTCGAATGGCATCTGAAACTGCGACCACCGCTTCATCCTGGCCAATCAGACGTTTGTGAATGTGTTTTTCCATATTCAACAATTTATCCTTATCGCCTTGCATCATTTTATTGACCGGAATTCCTGTCCACTTGGCAACGACTTCAGCAATTTCAGCTTCTGTGACACGGAATCTCAATAATGTAAATTCCTTTTCTTCCGCTTTAGATGCCGCTTCGATTTGTTTTTCCAGTTCAGGAATATCACCATACTGGATTTTTGAAATCTTGGCATAATCATTGCTACGCATGGCTGTTTCCAGTTCTGCTTTAGCGTGTTCCAGAGCTTCTTTTAAGTGTGTTGTGCCGGCAACTGCCGCTTTTTCGGCTTTCCAGACTTCACTTAAATCGGCAAATTCTTTTTCCATAACATCAATACGGTCATTCAATTCTTGCAAACGCTTTTTGGTCGCATCATCCGTTTCTTTTCTCAAAGATTCACGCTCAATTTTAAGCTGAATCATTTTGCGTTCCAGATGATCGAGTTTTTCAGGTTTGGAATCAATTTCCATGCGGATGCGACTGGCGGCTTCGTCCATCAAATCAATCGCTTTATCCGGCAAATTCCGGTCGGTTATATAGCGATGAGATAATGTTGCAGCAGCAACAATTGCCGGATCGGTGATTTCAACTCCATGATGAACTTCATAACGCTCGTTGAGTCCGCGAAGAATCGCAATCGTGTCTTCAACCGATGGCTCATCGACCAGAATTTTTTGAAATCTACGGTCGATAGCCTTGTCTTTTTCGACATGTTCACGATATTCATCCAGAGTGGTTGCTCCAATACAATGCAACTCCCCACGAGCCAAAGCCGGTTTTAACATATTTCCGGCATCCATTGAGCCTTCGGCTTTACCGGCCCCAATCAAGGTGTGCATTTCGTCAATAAACAAAATCACATTACCTTCTTGTTTGGACAAATCCTTCAGCAATGCTTTTAAGCGTTCTTCAAACTCTCCTCGGTATTTTGCTCCTGCAATCAGCGAACCTAAATCCAAGGCCAGTACACGTTTGTTTCGCATTCCTTCGGGGACTTCGTTATTGACGATTCGTTGAGCCAAACCTTCGACAATTGCTGTTTTTCCGACACCGGGAGCACCAATAAGAACTGGGTTGTTTTTGGTTCTTCGTGATAAGATTTGAATCATTCGGCGGATTTCCTGATCCCGACCAATCACCGGATCGAGATTGGTTTTTTCGGCTTTTGCCGTTAAATCTATGGTGTATTTATCCAACGCACCACGATTTTCTTCAGCATTTTGGTCATTCACGGACTCACCTCCTCTAAGAGTGTCAATGGCTCGGCCAATTTCACCTTGAATAGCACCCGCATCTTTCAATGCTCTGGCAGTTCGGTCTTTAGCTTGCAACACAGCAAGCACAAATAATTCACTTGAAATATATGTATCATTGCGTTGTTGTGCCAGTTTGTCACAGATATTTAACGTACGAACCAAATCGTTAGATAAGTTGACTTGACCTTCGTTGCCACTGACTTTCGGTAACTCATCAATGATTTTTTCAACATCATTCTCTAACGCAGCGACATTGACGTTGGCTTTAGTGAGTAATGAGCGGGTGCTCGAACCTTTTTGATTCAATAGGGCAAAAAGCAGATGTGATGTTTCCACCATATTGTTGCCTTTTCCCACCGCTATGGATTGTGCTTCACTAATAGCTTGCTGAAAGTTGCTGGTAAATTTATCGATTTGCATTTCTTTCACCTAAAATTTTATAACTGAGAGAAATATGTGGATTTTATGTTAAAAATCAACCGGCTGGAATGTTGGTCTGGTGAATTATTTTCCTAAATCAACCAAATCATACTCGCCATACGACCGGTTTCACCATCACGGCGATAGGAGTAAAACAAACCTTTGTTGTCATAGGTACAATATGGCGATTGAACAATCTCTTTTACACCGAATTGCTGTAATTGATAAACGGCAATTTTTTTCAAATCCGCATGCCACTTGTTTTTGGCATCCAGATAGAAACAATGGGCGTATTCTTTATCTTTAGTGATAAAATTTTGGCGAAAATCATCACTGACTTCATAAGGTTTATATGAAATACATGGCCCAAGCCAGCATTGTAATTGAGAGGGATTGACTTGCATTTTTGTAATGGTTTTTGGCAAAATTTCGGAAAATAGCCCTTTCCAGCCACAATGAATTGCAGCAACAACAGTTGCGTCTTTGTCGGCAATCAAGACAGGTAAACAATCAGCTGTAAGAACGGCACATATAATATTTTTCTGGTAAGTGAAGCAGGCATCTGCTTGAAATTGACCATGTTTTTGTGGAGCGTTAGTGTATTCGATAATATTATCTGTATGAATTTGCTGCATAAAAACTGGAGAGTGAGGAAGTGAATTCTTATGTGTTAAAAACTCAATATTTTCAATCACTTTCGGGTCTTTGCCAAAAACACCAAGATTCAAACTGTCATAAGGTTTGTCACTATAACCACCAACTCTTGTGGTTTGTAACATTTGTATGAGGTTTGCCTTGAAAATATCTGTTTTTATTAGCATAATTTGAAATTATAGAAGAAATTGCAATTTAACACTACCTTTATTCATTTTGCTCTATTATAATTTCAACAACTGTCTTTCAGATTTGTAGTACCTAATTTAAAATGATTAAACTCAAACACAATATTGCTCTATTTGCCACAATGATGGCTTTTGGCGTGTGTTCGGTATTTGCGGAAAAATCAGGTGTTCAAATTGAAACAGTGTTATCAAAATCTGTGGGTGAAGAAGGAACAAACTCCACTCAGTCAGTCAATAGCCAGCCTAACTCTTTTGTAACCTTTGATTTCTCGCAATATCATGTAGAATCTTGGGATGGCAAAGATAGTGCAAATAACACTCAAGCACATTGTTTCAACGGTTCAATGATTACCGGAGTGGAATATAATAATGTCACTATCGAAACTATTTCAGGGAGTTATCTCTCTGAAGCTGTAATTTACTTCAGCGACTCTAATGCCGGGGATGATGGTCTGAGATTAGTTTTAGGTGCCGGGAATGAGTTTTCAGGAACACAATCGTTCAGCTCAAATGGGATTCTCGATATTACTGATAATGGCTTATCGGATGTTGTTTCTTTAGCTGACGGTGTGTTTTTGACACAATTCTATGAAAAAATTGATGATTTGAGTAATTCTGTCGATGCCAGATACACTTCAGGAACATTAAAAGTTCATGGAATAGATTTGGTAGCAAATACTAATTGCATGTTTGTGCAAGGTGTTGAGGCCGGTTCAGACTTATCCATTGACTTTTCAGTTGAGGACTATGGTGATGAACTTAAATTGCACGATGAATTGCAATTCAATCTCGTTGTTACAAATATGGGTTCCGGGAATGCAACCAATGTAGTTTTAAATGCTCAAATTGGAAGTAATTTGAAGTTACAAGAACTTTCTTGTGATGATGGAACAAACACTTTGGAAAGGGACGCTATTAGTTCGTTGAGTGTACAGGATATTGCCTCAAGCGACTCTTTAAGTTGTTCTCTATCATCAAAAATTATTTCTGGTGGAATGATTAAACCTGAGGTTACGATTACGGCTGATAATGATATTGACAATTCAAATAACTTCGGTATTCAAACGATTGCCGGCGTGTTGGTAGTTGTTCCTGTTAATAACTTGTTGGCATTAGTGGTACTATTCTTTGGTATCGTTTTAGTTTCTAGAAGAAAAAACCAAGTTTAATTCAGTAGTTTCTTTGTATTACTCGGGATAAAAAACCTCCCAATCTCCATCATCTTCATTTGTATTGAAACTGTCAAAGTCTCTTAATTCATCCAATAAATCCAAAATGTCATCAGGTAGTTTGCATTTAAATGTTACTTGTTTGCCTGTTTTCGGATGAGTGAAAGATAATAATTTGGCGTGTAATGCCTGTCTTGGAAAACTTCTAACAACATCTTTTAGTCCTTCCTCCAAATCAGGAGCCACTCGTAAATGGTTCCCATAAACAGGATCACCCAAAAGCGGATAATCAACATAATGCATGTGAACACGGATTTGATGCGTTCTGCCGGTTTCCAGATTGATTTTGAGCGAAGTGTAATGTTTGAAGTTTTCAACAATATTAAAGTGTGTGACCGCTTTTTTACCGTTGATAGTAACTGCCATTTTGGTTCTTTGAGTTTTGTGTCTGCCAATAGGTAGATCAATAACATTTGGCTTATTTAAGATACCCTTAACTATAGCGAAGTATTCTCTTGCAACGGTATGAGTTTTCAGTTGCTCAACAAGAGAGTTATAGGCTTGAGTGGTTTTTGCAACAACCATCAAACCGCTGGTCATTTTATCCAACCGATGGACAATTCCGGCTCGTGGTAAAAGTGACTGGCTATTATTGTGTGCCAGCAAGCCATTTAACAATGTTCCATCAGGATTTCCGGCTCCGGGGTGAACCAACATTCCTGCAGGTTTGTTAATAACCAGCAATGAGTCATCTTCGAAAATGATGTTTAAGTCAATTTCTTGAGGTAAGTTCTCCACATTGGACTTTAGTTCTACATCAATATCAACTATTTCAAAGCCTTTGAGTTTGGTTTTCGCTTTTGAAATCTCAGAGTTGACTCGAACCTGACCATCAGATATCCACTTTTGAATAGTGGAACGTGAATACTCAGGAAAGATTTCAACTAAAAAATGATCCAGTCTTGTCCCCGATTTCTCGATAGCCACCTGAATGTTTTGTCGGATAAATTGTATATTTTGTTGGTTCATGGCTGTATTTTACAGTATTATGTCGGAGTTTATATTTGTCGATAATGCATTAATGAAAAAAATTTATTCTTTATTAATTATTTTTGTTCTAATCGTATCAGTTACCGGTTGTAAGAAAAATAAAAAAGACTCCACCTCTGTTGAGGTGACAAAATACAGTGCAGAAACCTTGTATAACAAAGCCAAAAAATATATGGACTTGGGTATGTGGGACGCTGCGATTTTTCAATATAAGCACTTAAGAAACCAATATCCTTTTGGTCGCCATGCCGAGCAAGGGACATTGGAGTTGGCTTACTCATATTTCAAAAATTATGATACTGAGCTCGCTATTTCCACATTGGATCGTTTTATTAAAAATTATCCGGCTCATGAACATATTGATTATGCATATTATTTGAAAGGTTTGGTTTATTTCGAAAGTGAAAAATCACTCATGCAAAGAGTGAATCCTGATCCGAGCATGGATCGGAATATTGAAAATGGTCGGCAGGCATTTGTCGCATTGAAGACCTTTATCGAAAGATACCCCAAAAGCCGATATGCAGAAGATGCAGAGCAACGCTTAGTCTATCTAAGAAATTACATGGCAGCCTATGAATTGCAAGTTGCTAAATATTATTTACGTCGTCAGGCTTATGTAGCAGCCATCAACAGGTGTAAGTTTGTGATTGAATCCTTCCAAGAATCTAACTCTGTTGCTGATGCTTTAGCGGTTTCTGCAGAAGCATATAAACAACTGGGTCAATCGGAATTGGCTGATGCAAATGTCGCTGTACTGGAAAAGAATTTTCCTAATCACAGTTATCTTCAAGGCGGAGAACTGGATTTAGAAACGAAGATTTTTTCGTTTAAAGATTTGTGGATTTTTGGCAAATAAAAACAGTCTGAAGCTATCATGGATATCCTTTCAGCAACAATACTGCTGTTTCTGATTTTAGATCCGTTGGGAAATATACCGATATTCCTCAGCTATTTAGAAAAAAGCAATAAACGCTACAGGACACTGGCTCGAGAATTGATAATTGCTCTGGTGATTCTCTATTTGTTTTTGTTTTTTGGACAAAAGATATTAGCAGCATTAAACCTTAAACAGGAGTCGGTCTCGATTTCCGGTGCAATTATCTTGTTTATTATTGCTATACGGATGATTTTTCCTTCAAGCAAACAATACGGCGATGAAGAAATCGAAGGAGATCCGCTCGTTGTACCACTGGCAATTCCTTTGGTCGCCGGACCCTCGATATTAGCAACCTTGATATTACTGGTGAGTCAATATCCTGATAAACTGATGGATTTATCAATTGCTTTGTTCATTGCCTGGTTTTTATCGGCAATCATTCTTTTCTCTGCAACAGCCATGCAGAATTATCTTGGAAAACGCGGGATGATTGCCATCGAAAGATTGATGGGAATGGTTCTGATTGCGATTGCAGTGCAAATGTTTTTAGATGGCATCAAAACATTCTTACACAGTATTATTTGATAAATTTCAATATCTCTAAAATAGCATTAACGGTCTGATAATTTTTTCCTTTAATCGTAGTTGGACAAACTTGCTCATGCTGCCAGGTTGTATGAAAAGGAACATGAATCGCATAAGCTCCAATCTCAACGAGTGGAAGAATATCTGATTTCAGCGAGTTTCCTATCATCAGAAACTGCTGTGGCTCAATGTCCAAGTGATTTAATAGTTTCTGATAATCACAAGACCTTTTATCGCTCATGACTTCGATATGATGAAAGTATTTTATCAGCCCTGATTTTTCCAACTTGCGTTCCTGATCCAGTAAGTCGCCTTTTGTTGCCAGAATGAGACGGTGTGTTTTTGATAGTTGATTGAGGACTTCTTCCACACCATCCAATAATTCAACCGGTTTGTTTAACATTTCTTTGCCAATGTCCACAATGGATTGCATGGTTTGTGGAGTGACTTGATAGTTTGATAACTCCAGAGCTGCCTCCATCATTGACAAAATAAAGCCCTTAATTCCATAACCATAAATCGGCAAATTAGATATCTCAATCTTAAACAACTCCTGGTCAACTTGATTGATAGTTTCAAAACCTTGCATCAACTGCCCGAACTTTAGTTCTGCTTCACGGAAAAAGGTTTCATTCACCCAAAGCGTATCGTCTGCATCAAAACCAATGACTTTTATATTTTTGTACATAGACTCACCATGGCAATTCAGTTCCATCCATATGCCAGAATGAGCCTGAGTTTTTCAGATTTAGCTCTTCAATTCTAGCAATCAAGCCTCTGGCGGATTCATCGGCGTTAATAAACCCGCTTCCACCGGTCATGTCTGTTCTCACATATCCGGGATGGAGTAAAGCCACAGCAATCCCTTTTCCTTTTAAATCGTGAGCTAAACAACTGCCAACCATATTTACAGCAGTTTTACTGATTCGGTAGCCATATTGTTCACCGGAGCCATCAGTAATCGAGCCCATGCGGCTGGTTATAATGACGAGTTTGGAGTCATTTGCCATCAATGGAATAAAGTTTTCAGCAACTCTTAAAGGACCTAATGCGTTTACCTCAAATTGTTGCCGGATAGAATCATAATCCAGATTTTCCAAAGTCATGCCTTGTAAGAGGCCGGCATTGTTGATGAGTAAGTCAATTTTCTGATTGGATAATTCATCTGCTAAATTCTTTATACTTGCTGCATTTGTGACATCAAAGTTTTCTTCTATTTGGCATTTGAGTTTTTGTAACTGCTGTGATGCCTTTCTACAAGCGGCTATGACATGATAGCCTTTTTGTTGCAGTTGTTTTGCTAACTCCAAACCAATTCCGCGATTGGCTCCGGTGATTAAAGCTGTTTTCATTTTTTATTCCTGAGTTTATATTTGAGTCAATTTAACTAGAATGTTATACAATATCGTGTATTCAAAATAAAGAGGACGAGATGTTTTCACTAAAAAATAAAGTGGCACTGGTGACGGGTTCATCGAGGGGAATCGGTGAAGAAGTGGCGAAACTATATGCGAAAGCGGGTGCGAATGTGATAGTTTCCAGCCGCAGGCAAGAGGGAATTGACCGCGTAGCTGAAGAAATCAATCATCAGGGTGGAAATGCGATTGCGGTGGAATGCCATATTGGTGACCGAAGCTCGATTCAAAGCTTGTTTGAAACTATTGAAAGCAAATTTGGTAAGTTAGATATTCTGGTCAATAATGCAGCAGCCAATCCTTATTTCGGACACATTCTGGATACGCCTTATTCAGCAATGGAGAAGACTGTTGAAGTCAATATCGAAGGATATTTCCTAATGAGCCAATTGGCAGGACAATCCATGCGTAAAAATGGCGGAGGTTGTATTATTAATACAGCATCAGTTAATGGAGTATCTCCCGCTCCTATGCAAGGGATTTACTCGATTTCTAAGGCTGCGATTATTTCCATGACGAAAGCCTTTGCGCGTGAATGTGCTCCTCAAAACATTCGTGTTAATGCTGTATTACCAGGGTTAACTGATACGAAATTTGCATCCGCTTTAACTCAGAATGAGACAATGCTTAAACAAATTCTTCCACTAATTCCAATGCACAGGATGGCACAACCTGAAGAAATTGCTCCAATATTTTTGTTCCTCGCATCCGATGCTGCCAGTTATATCACAGGTACGAATATTCCGGTTGATGGAGGATTGTTGATTTGATAAAAATATTAGTGCTGTTATTATGTGTTTTTAGACTTGACAGTTTATTTGCTGAGAGCCTAAAAGGGCCATTGGAAGCAGGTTGGAAAGGTAAGGATGTTTGTGAGATGTTATCAGAAGATAAGCAACAACAAATTCTTCGATGCACATTCCCACCGGGCGTTGGTCATGAAAAGCATAAACACAACTCCAATTTTGGCTATGCCATATCCGGTGGTCGGATGCAGATAGAAGACAATAAAGGGACACGAATAGTAAATCTTGAAACTAATAGTTATTTTAACAGTTCGGGAACGGACTGGCATAAAGTACTGAATGTTGGTGATACCACTGTTGTTTATCTCATTCTTGAATCCAAATGATTTTATGAAATTAATTGTATTTTTCTATTTTCTTTTTTCTATAAGTTTTGTTCAGGCAAACAAAGATTTTTCCGGCTGTGGAACAGATGAAAAGTCGAGAGAGCTTGCAAAACTAATCATTGAATACTTTGAACAGAGAAGAGAGTTTTTGGTATGTAATGAGAAACTCAGTGTTGTTGCTATGAAAAAAGCTGAACTTATGGCGGATGCGAATTTAGTTGCTCATACATTGAATAATATAACCCCCAACGAACTGCTTACAAAAGAAGGAATCAAACTTCCATACAGTTATAGTATTTTGGGAAATCAGGTTGAATCGTTACAAGGCGGAGCTGAGACAGCACAGAAAGCATTTGAGAATTTTTTAGCAAGTCTTCCTCATAAAAATCATCTGTTGGGAGAGAATCAATTTTTCCTGAATCAGGATCAAATTGGCGTGGGATATTTTTTTAATCAATCGACTTATCACGAAGATTATTGGGTGGTTTATATTACCTCTCTGGAAGACAAAAATGATGAAAAAGGCATGGGTTTCAAGATTGTTCCTGGAAATATCACATTACCGGATGCGGAAGATATGAGAAAAATAAGAATACAGAAAAATATGGATGCTCATATCAATAAAGATTCAAAAATCAAACCAAAATATCAAGATAAATGAAAAAACTCCTTAGTGGTTTTTTCACATTTCTGGATAAAAACACTTAAGTCGTCTCCTCGTAGTGTGGCAACTACTTCAGCAATATGAGGTAAGTGCTTCGGCTCGTTTCTACGAGTTTTTAGCTTCAAATCTCTGGGAATCAAATATGGAGAGTCGGTTTCAATCATTAGGCGGCTTGAAGGAATGTTTTTCACGAGTTCTCTTAAGTGCAGTCCACGTCGTTCATCACAAATCCAACCTGTGATGCCAATATGACAGTCTAAATCCAGATAATCAAAAAGAGCTTGTTTATTATCGGTAAAACAATGAACAACGACATTTTCGAGATTGTCTCTATGTTCTTTGAGTATAGGGTAAAAGTCTGGATGAGAATCTCTCTGATGCAAAAACATGGGAGATTGAGTTTCTATTGCCAGTTTGATATGTTGTTCAAAAGAGAAAATTTGTGCCGGACGTGGTGAAATATCTCGAAAATAATCCAAGCCGGTTTCACCGATGGCAACCACTTTTTTGTGTGTAATTAATTCCAGAATTAAATCTTCCGTCTCAGCGGTATATTCATCGGCATGATGAGGATGGATGCCAACAGTAGAATATAAATAATCCGGGAATTTCTGAGTTAAAGCAAACGCAATTTGAGAGCACAGTTCATTTGAGCCGGTCACAATCATTGTTGTGACTCCGGCATCGACTGCGCTGTTTATGACATCTTCAATATCTTTTTTGAAACTTTCGTGTGTTAAATTCGCTCCAATGTCTATCATCTGTTCATTCTTGATTCAGAAAGTTTGGCATAATATACCAATATTGTTACGTTCAGGAGCAAATAATGCGAATTTTTTATAAAACATTATTAATCACAATGATGCTTTTATCACTTAATGCGAAGAGTTTTACTCCGGAATCTGGTTTTTGGATTAGCCCAGGAGTACCGGGAACCGGTTATTCAATAGAAATACAGGATAACTTCATGTTTGTTGCATTGTATGTTTACGATGAGTATGGAGTCCCTACTTGGTACACAGCAGGCAAGACATTGGATGGTAACGCTTTCTTTGATACAGAATTGAATTACACATATAACGGCCCTTGTATTGACTGCGATTATTCCGAACCAATTACGCTGATTGGCGAGGGTGGACCGATAACAATAGAATTTTTAACAGAAACAACCGGAACAATTCAGTTTCGCGGTGAACAAAAATTTATTAAACGATTTAATTTTATTTTAGGAGATGAAGTGACAAAAATGCTTGGAGAATGGCAAGCTGTTATTGACTTCTCAAGTACGGGTGTGGATTTTCCTTTCAATGGTGATGTGCTGATATTTGATAATACCTTCTTAGAAGGCGGAGACAAATATGTAGAGGGGTGTCGTCCGGATAATACTGTTGATGGATTTTGTTCTAGTTTTGCTTATGACTATCATGAAATGGCAGCATTGTTTGACTCTGAAAGCAACCAATTGTTTATTGTGGTTGATGATAGTGATAATTACTGGTTAGCCTATTATCTGGATGTTGGTCTCAATCAATTTGATGGAGTTGCAGAACTCTATCCAAAAAATGGTGGTCACAACAACATATTTTACCCGGTTAGAGGTTTCAGAACAGCCAGCCGCTCTTTTATTGAAACCGGAGTTGGTCCAAGCAGTTCAAATTTAAAAACATCGAAAGAAGCAAATCAAGGTTTGTCAGATAAAATGACTCTACCAACAAACACAAAATCTTTATCAGAATTTAGCAAGTCAGAACAAGAAAAAATAATGCGTCGTCAGACAATTGTTCAGTCACTCGTCAGCCGATTGAATAAATAACAAATATACGCCACAGGTTAAATTTCTTAATCTGTGGCTATTTCTATGCTCCAGTATTTCTCTTTTAAAATATTTTGGTTTAGTGCATTTTGAAGTTTAGACCTATCTCCAAAATAAGGTCATAAAATCTAACTTAATTGATAAAGTGTTAATAATTTAACAAATATTCTTTAATTCTGCCGTTTTTATAGTTTTCTAAAAAAATCTGCTCTATACTTTTTGTATGTTAATAATTTAACATTAAATAATTGTGTAAACTTGAGGTGAAATATGATAAAAAAACTAAAAAGGCTTATTTTGTTTTCGGTATTGATGGGGCTCCAATCCAATGCGGTTATTTATACCATTGGTTATGGAAATGACTGTGATTTTGATTTGAATAACGGCGACACTTTGCAAGGAGCAATCAATGCATCAACTTCAACTGAATTAAGACTCAGTAAAGATGTTGTCGTCAATGTGAATGGCAATTCGATTGTTGTAGATAAACCACTGGTTATTTCTGGAGGGTATGATAACTGTACCGAGGCAGCATTAGGAAATCTAACCCAATCATCGGCACCGAATACTACATTGGACGGGCAAGCATTGAGTCGTGTGATGCAGATAAACAGCAATTTGACAGGAGAGGTTGTATTGCGTTATTTGACCATACAAAATGGTAGTGCAGGTACAACCGACCCGGCGACTCAGTCCGGAGGTGGAATTTACATACCTCCCACAAATCAGGCAGATATAACTCTCGAAAACTCCGAGGTTACATCCAATGGAGCATTCGGCGGTGGTGGAATTTATTTTGATGGTGGAAGTGGTGGAACTCTGCTAACTCTCAAAATAAAAGATACCGATATTAGAAATAACACAGCAAGAAATACTGCAACCAGTGGTTTTAATGGTGGCGGTGGAGTTTTCCTTACCGGAGGTGTCAGGCTGGTTGTTTCTGGAGAAAGTTCTTTTCAGGGAAATACTGTAGATTCAACTATAGGATTCGCAGTTGGTGGCGGTCTATTTGCCAGTGCTGCTGAAATTTATCTTTTTTCAGCACAGGATTATCAAAATAAAGGCTTTATCAACAATACATCGGATTACAGAGGTGCAGGAATTTATTTAGGAGGAGATGCTATTTTAAATGTTTATGGATATCCCGAATTATTTAATGGCGAATTATTAGGCAACAATTCCCCCTATAGTTTCAGGAATAATTATGTGAACTCGGGTGATACCGGTGGTGCAATTTATTCAAATAACAGCGATATGTATATAGAACATGCTCGTTTTTATCAGAATGGTGCAACAAATGGAGGAGGTGCTATCGCTATGAATCGCGGACAATTGTTTATTGATGCAAAAAATCCGGATTATTGCTGGAGAGAACAAGGATGTAATTTGTTTCAGAACAACTTCTCCGGCTCAAGTGCAGCCATGGGAGGAGGAGCAATATTGGCAGATAATAACGCTAGTGTAAATATCAAACACTCGTTGTTTCATGATAATAACGCTACCCTAGGTACTTCATTGGCGATATTAAATAATTCCAGTGCCACATTTGAATCAGCTATTTTTTATCAGGAAGGAAAGTTATTTGGGGTATCGTATCCGAATCAGAATGTGATTTATTCTTCTTTCTCACAGACAATTTTGAGGTATGTAAATGTCATCGAGAATGAAACGCAGACTTCGATTTTAAATGCAGTCGGAAATACGGGAGAAAATCTTGTTTTTAATTCCATATTTTACAATCCATTAGTACCGGATATTGGTTTGGAAAACAATAATGGAACAAACTCTTATGATTGTTTAATGGCTGATTCCAATTTAGCATTTGTTGTTCTCAATGCAGCAGCTTATGCCACTGTGTTTGAAGACCCTACAAATTTGAACTTTCGATTAAGGCCTAGTTCAAGAGCGATTGATATGTGCGATGGACAGGCTTTGGCTCAACCAACAACAAACGACCTTCAGGGTAATTATCGGGGTTATGATGATGCGTCAATGAATGATTTGAATGGCGTGTTTGATGCAGGGGCAATTGAGTATAACTTAGACATTATTTTTAGAAACGGCTTTGAGTGAGATTTCTTTTGATAAAAATGTTAATTTTTAAACCTTTTAAAGTTGATTTATGGGAGTCATACTGAGAGAATCGGGAATATCTATGAAAAAATAGTTTGAAAATTATGAAAAATATAAAACTAGGTCCGGCACAGAGAGAACAACAGCTTTTGGATTTACTCTATAAAAACGGACCTAGTACCGCAAAACAACTGGAAGAGTATCTCAATAAAAGCCTTTCCAACTCGACCATTCGAACCATTCTCAGAATTTTAGAAGATAAACAATTGGTTGTGCATTCCAAACTTAACCGCGAATATGTTTATGCTCCCAAACAACCAAAAAAAAATGCAATAGATGGAATGTTTGGAAAAATTATTGATACTTTTTTTTCAGGTTCCAGTTCAGATGCGATGGCGACATTCATTGACAGAGAGTCTGAAAATCTGAGTGCTGAGGAATTAAAAAGTTTATTGAATAAAATCCAGTTTTTGCAAGAACAGAAGGAGCAGGAAAAATGATTATCTTCTTAGCTCAAATAACAGTTATTAGCCTAATATGCATGAGTATCCTGTATGTTTTTTCTGATAAATTATCAGCAAACAACTCAAAGCGAATCGTTGCTATTGCCCTGCTATTTTGTTTGATGAGCTTGATGTTAAAGGTAACACCGGTTTTTATTGAAAAGTCTCAGCCGAATCAAGGAGTTTTACTGCAAGAACAATTATTACAAACTTTAGAAGATAAAAGTGGATTGCAAAGTATTATCCAATCACAGAAAGTTTTCAAACATGAACAAAAAGTTGAAAAGTTTGGTATTCATATTTCCGCCACTTTCATTTTTGTAGCTGTTTGGTTTGCAGGAATCATAGTTTCTCTGATTCAATTGTTAAGACCATTAATAGTTATTCGCAATGAAAAGTTCGAATTGAAACATTTAAAAACTTATAAAGGAATTCAGGTTTTATACGGTCAAAAAATTGATTATCCAATGCTATTTTCGTTTGGGAATACTGTTATTCTGTTACCGAAGCAGATGAAATCCTGGTTAGATAATCAGCTCAATCATGTTTTAGAACATGAGTATTGCCATTATTTGAGGAAAGATCACTGGCACTTATGGTTTGCATCGATTGTTCGGTCTGTCTATTGGTTTCATCCTTTAATTAATTTTTTGGTGAAAAAGCACAAACAATATATAGAACTGGCTTGTGATAACGATTTAATTTTAAATGGGACAGACCGACTGGAATACGCCAAAACACTCTATGCTTGTGTAACACAGAACCAAAACTATGCAATGGCATCAATAGCAACACATCCCAAATTCATTGAGCTCCGATTTAATGAATTGATCTCTGATAAAAAACAGAGAGTTAGTAAATCCAATATTACAATCATTTTAGTTTTGATTTCTACAATGATAATAAGCTCTATCAGTTGGCGAGTTGAACATTGGGTCAATGCAGAAGAAATGATTGATGAAATGCAAGTCGATCTCCCGTCCTTGAGAGCAAGAAATCCCATCCCGGGTGAAGTTTTTTTATCAGTATTTTATGATGGGATTAATAATCAAAATACTTTTGTGAAGTTGAAATTAAAAAAAGAAAACTCAAGTAGTTGGTTAACTATCGGACCATTAAAAAAATTTAATGAATATATTCACACCAGACATATCAAATTGAACGATGGTGTTAATTTTACAGGTGAATATGAAGTGACAGGAGTTGTTCCGGATGGAGTAGTTGATGGAGTGGCAATAGGAATGATTGGAATGGACTTTGATGGTAATCTTAATATTTTGAAAAGCGAGGGAGAGATACAAAATGAAACGCCGAATTTCGTTTGTAGCTGGCCATTGGGTTTGTATGATGATGAGTTGGTTCCTTCATTGCCACAATTGAGTAGTGATAATCCTGATTCTGTCAGACGCCTATTGTGCGGATCACAATTAGTGGGAAACGGAAGTCATTTACTCAATTGAAAATTAGTTTTTATTCGATTTCATAATTGGGTCTTCATGGATGATAACTTCGGCATCGGGAATCAATGCAGAAAGTTTCTTTTCCAAACTATCAGCAATTGCGTGGGCTTGTAGAAGACTTAACGAGTTATCAAGTTCCAGATGAAATTGAATAAACTTGTCTTTTCCCGATTGTCTGGTGCGAAAATCATGATATCCTAGTGCATCTTTGGTTTCTTCGATGGCTTTTATTATCAATGCCTCGGTTTCATCATCCAATTTTTTATCCATAAGTTGATGAAAAGCATCATTCCCAATTTCATAAGCACTTTTAAAAATATAGACAGCAATTGCTAATGCAAACACAGCATCAGCCCATAAATAACCTTTCAGTGTGAGGAAAATGGCCAATAATATGCTGAGATTAGTTAATAAATCACTCACATAATGTAATGAATCCGCTTTAATTGCCAAATTATTTGTGATTTTCACAACGTGCTTCTGGTACAACACAAGGGTTAAAGTCATAGCAATTGAAAAAAGCATAACAATAATACTCACATTACCATGAGGCATCATCTGAGGATTTTGTAATCTTCCAATGGCATTAAATATCAGAAAAAAAGCTGAACCGGCAATAAAACTGGCTTGTGCTAAACCTGCAAGTGGTTCAGCCTTGCCATGACCAAAGTGATGATCATCATCAGCCGGTTGTAATGCATAGCGAACTGCAAATAAATTAATTAAAGAAGCAAAAGAATCCATTAGAGAATCAAGCAAAGAGGCCATAATTCCGACAGACCCTGACAAATACCATGCAATCGCTTTTGCGACAATAAGAATTAAAGCAACCGCAACGGATGCAGATGTGACTCTTCTAAGTAACTTGGCGTGATTAATCGGCATGAACGATATGGTACAAAATTCTTTAAAATAAACAAAGCCTCTGTTAAGAGAGGCTTTGTTTATAACATTAAAGTAGGAAAACTATCTTATTAGACTTTATTTCTTCTTATATAGACTAAAGATAGTAACGATAATACTAATGCAATGATTCCGTATGTTTGTAAACTAGGAATTACTGGAGGAGGACCAGCATCAACAACATCTACTGATATGTCATCCAAAAAGAAATTAACTGTATTTGCTCCAACCTGATTGATGATTGAGTGAAATTCTAGATTCACAGTTTGACCGGAATATGCGGACAAATCCACGCTTTGTGCTGAATACCCGACAACATTACATAGTGAGCTACTTTCATCTATAAAGTATTCCTGATTTCCATTAACAAGAACTTCCATAAAACCATCACTGTTACATACCGGTGCTTCCAAAAAGAAGTTCAGGGTAATGAAACTATTTCCAGGAAAAGTAACAGATTGAGAAACAGCACCCTCCTCAAAAGCTGAAGTTCCACCAAACCAGGCCCAGAAATTACCGGAATTTGGTCCTGTTCCAGTACCTGTTCCACAAAGCCCTATATCGCAAATAGGAGAACCAAAATTAGTTGAACTTTCTGTCCAAACACCACCGAAAGGACCAGCTTCGAAACCAGGATCTTGAATAATTGCTCCAGTTGGAACATGAGGTACAGTTGGGCTTTGAATAGCATTCGTTTGTCTTTCAACTCCTGCAAAAACAGAACCCGAAAGCAATAGAGTTAATATTATTTTTTTCATTTATTCTCTCGCAATTACATATTAAAGGTTCGTAGATTATAGCAATTCTTTACTATAAATCTCAATGATTTATTTATATCCAGTGCTTTGGAGAAAGATATTTAGACAATTTCGACTCTTCACTACCCTCATCAGGTTGGTAATTATATCTGAATGAGACCTCGGGAGGCATAGACATCAAGATGGATTCTGTTCGACCGCCGGATTGTAAACCAAATAAAGTACCTCGATCATATACGAGATTAAATTCCACATACCGACCACGGCGGTATTTTTGAAAGTTTTTATGCTTCTCTAAAAAGCTTGTATTTTTTCTTTTTTCAACAATCGGGATATAAGCCTGCAAATAGGCGTTACTAACAGCTTGCATAAATTCAAAGCATTTTTCAAAACCCCATTCATTCAAATCATCAAAAAATAGACCGCCAACACCCCGAGTTTCCTTGCGGTGTTTCAAATAGAAATACTCATCACACCAGTTTTTATATTTGCTATAAACATCTTTGCCGAATGGTTCACACGCCTGTTTAGCAACTTTATGCCAATGAATAATGTCTTCATCGAAAGGATAAAAAGGTGTTAAATCAAAACCACCACCAAACCACCATTTGCTTTCTTCGTTGCCCGTAGTACGAAAAACGCGAACATTGGCGTGAGAAGTCGGAATGAAAGGATTATCAGGGTGAATTACCAGAGAGACTCCGGATGCTTCAAAACCACATCCTGTAAGTTCCGGTCTTTTTGCAGTTGCCGAAGCCGGCAATTTATCTCCTTTAACATGTGAAAAATTTACACCGGCTGATTCAAAAATATCACCACGGAGAACACGAGTGCGACCACCTCCACCATTAGCATGTTGCCATTGGTCTTGTTTAAAAGCGCTCGTATCAATTTCTTCAAAAGCACTACAAATTTGATCTTGTAATTTCTTTAAATATTCAAGAACTTGTTGAAACTGTTGGTCGTTCATAAAATATTGCGTGTTCAAAAGGGCAATTATAACTTAAGCACAACATAGATTTTGTAAATGAGGGTGAATATCAAAGAAAACCAACCTAAATTCAGAATGAAAATAATATTTCAGCGATTTTTCGAGTAATCGCTATATAATTGAGGCTTGAACTCATAACAAACTCATAATGATCACCCCAGGGAAATTAAACGCTTTAGAAATACTCGATGTTTCTGATAATGAAATAATATTTGATGGAAAAGAACACGGCCCACTTTCGTGTTTTGGAAAAAATTTGACTGAAAAATATAATGTGGGTGAGAAACTTAAAGTCTTTGTTTATCTGGATAATAACCAAGCGGTTGCCACTTTGGCTAGTCCCAAGATTGAATTGCATCAATGTGCTTATTTAAAATGTGCCGATGTGAATAAATTTGGGGCTTTTTTTGACTGGGGAATGCCCAAAGAGTTGCTAGTTCCTTATGCCGAACAACCCTATAAAGTTTTTCCGGGATTGTATTATTCAATTTATTTATACAGTGATAAAGCATCCAATCGATTGGTCGGTTCTTTGCGATTGAGTAAATTCCTATCTGAAAAAAATACCGACTTCAAAGTCAATCAGGAAGTTGATTTGCTAATTTGTGGAAAGTCCAAACTTGGTTTTAAAGCAGTAATCAACCAAACACATTTGGGACTTATTCATCACTCTGAAGTTTTCAAACCCATCAAATTGGGGCAACAACTGAAAGGATTTATCAAACAAATTCGAGATGACGGTAAAATTAATATTGGATTTGTATTGCCGGACTCACAAAAACTGGATGATTTGGCACAAAGAATCCTTGATGATTTAAAAGAAAATCAAGGTGTTTCCCACATGACCGACAAAACTCCACCTCAAGAAATTTATAACAAGTGGAATGTCTCTAAAGCCAGTTATAAGCGTGCCCTTGGCACTTTATACAAGAAGAAGCTGATTGAAATAAGCAAAGAAACAATTCGTTTAGCTAAAACTTGAACCAAAGTTTGGTTCAATTCATAATAAACAATCTACGAATGGTTGAACAATTATGAAAAGAACAATTTTGGCATCCTTTTTTGCACTAATGGTTTTTCTAACTGCGTGCGATAATTCAACGAGTTCTCAATCTGTTGAGAGTGCCGTTCCACCTAAAGAAATACAAAATGTTTCATGGCTGAGAAATAAACTGCCGGCAGAAACTTTTGCTTATTTGCGAATACCTACAATCTGGCAGATGTTTTTTGAAGAAAAAGCGGATGTTTTATACCCTGTACAATCAAATCAAAATCATGTGCAACAAATTGATAGTTTTAAAAAAGGATTGCTGGATTCTTATTTAAAACTCTTACCAAGTGATATGCGTCCACTCGTTGAAACGATTATTCAAAATATGGTTTCTCCATTTGAAGTCGCGTTTGTTAAATCAGCTGATGGAAGACCGGTTCCGAACACTTTGATTGCTACAACCCTTAGAAACACTTCTTTGTCACAACTCGATATTTTACTCAAGTTATGGAAAAACAAATCCGGTGGACAAATTCAAATTATTGATAATTTCGATAATGAAGGATTTGGCAAGTTAGCCATTTCTATGACGCCAACGTATATCTATTTTAATGAAAAAGATGGAAGACTTTTATTGTTCGCCGGTTTGTCTAGCAGCAAGGATGAACTGAAATCCATACTGTCACAGCAGAAATATGCGGATGATTTGAAACCCATTCTTGAATTTGAAAATAGTGTTGATGCAGCCGGTAAAAATCTGGAACTCTGGGTTAATTTCAAATCATTGATACATAACAATAAAAATTTTATTCCTCCTCATGTGAAACCAATCGTTTCCAAGTTTGCTTTGGAGCAGATGGAATATCTTTGGGTAGGAACTTCAGCGATTGGAGGCAAAAGTCGCTTTATTGTGAGATTGCAAATGCCGGATGAAGGCTTCAGACAGTTTCTTCCCAGGGTGGATTCCGAACTTGACATACACACAGCCGGAACACCAAGAAGTGTATGGCAAATTGCTGTCCCGAATAAAGAACAACTCAAGCAATTTTATGAATTGATATTATCAATGAATGATGCAGAAAGTGTTGAAATCCGAAAAGTTGTCGATGAAAAAATCCAGCAAGTGAATGAGTATCTGGGTGTCAGTTTGTCAGAAATCATGAATACTTATGGGCAGAAGTTACTTGTTATTACAGATGAATCAGGAACTTGGTTTGCCAGCAAAATAAACGATATGAATGCTCATAAGTTAATTGTTGAGAAGGTTTCAAAGGCATTTAAAACCGAGTCTGCTACCAAAGAACTGGCAGGAGTTCCAATCAATCAAACCCGATTCTCGATTGATAAATTCATCAATCATATCTTTCCTTCTGAAAAAGAAAAAAGCGAAATTGAAAAATTGTTGAACGTGAAACAATACGGTTATTATTTAATCGAAGGAGACTATTTCATTCAAGCATATAATCCTCAGGTTTTGGCAGATAGAGCCAACTATAGCAATCAATTAAAACTACAAGATTGGTTAAAAAATAAACAGCATACAGATTTTGCTCATTCAATTATTGCTTATACCAAAGAAGTTCGTGATGCTCCCCGGGATATTTATTATGGATATTTAAATGTTCTTCAATACCTTGCCAGTTACAGCCATACTGAGCTGGATTTGTTTGCTTTGCCAACGGCTCATCAACTGAATTTACCCAAAAGCGGACGTTTTGGTTTTGCTTTGGATTCATCCAAAGAGGCATTGATGTTCAGTTTGAACTATGAATATAGCCCAATCGAGCAGTTATCTTCCAATGGAGGGATGCTTATGATTGCCGGCGTAGGAATTTTGGCAGCCTATGCCATACCATCCTATCGGGACTACACAGTCCGTGCTAAAGTTACTGATAAAATTTATTCCGTTAATGAAGAAAAATACCTGATTGAAGACAACTACATCCAAAATGGAACATTCCCAAATACGGAATCCATATCCGACCGCTTCGATCAATCCGATGAACTGGTTTACAACCCCAAAAATGGTGAAATCATCATCTACATCGGCGACGATATTTCTGCACTGTCCGGAAAATACATCAAAATGACTCCTCATGCGAGTGATGACGGATATATATACTGGGATTGCGACGGTTCAACTGTGGACAAAAAGTTTTACGAATACAGTTGTTTTTAGTTAAAACTCACATATTTCCTCTCTTTGAGAGGGGATTGAGGGGGCTTTCAATTAATAATTAACGATGTGTAATTAATAATAAAGATGGTGAGTTTCAGGGTGATTCTTGTTAGTAAAGTGATGTTTTTGTGCATATATAAGCACTATCGCTCAGTATGACATTGTTTCACTAGATTCCAGCCTACGAGAAAATGACGAATATTATATATCGAAGCAATAGGTCCCAAAGAACATCAGATTTATTTAAAAATATATTTTTCTAAAACACTCTTAAATTTATTTCCTTTATAATTCTCCTCTTATGAAAAATTACCAAACAAACGCTATGACACACGCAGAAATTATCGCAAAACTCATCAATGCTAAGCCAAATCAAGTCGAAAATGCTGTCCAATTACTGGATTCTGGAGACACTGTTCCTTTCATTGCTCGTTATCGTAAAGAAGTGACCGGTGGGCTTGATGATACTCAGTTGCGACAGTTAGAGGAGAAACTAATTTATTTGCGTGAGCTGGATGAAAGACGCTCTTCAATCTTGGACTTGATAAAAGAGCAAGGCAAACTGACGAGTGAACTGGAAAAAGAAATCCTTGCTGCTGATACCAAAACACGACTGGAAGATTTGTATTTGCCGTATAAAAAGAAACGCGAAACCAAGGCGCAGATTGCCCGAAAAGCCGGACTGGAACAATTACTCAAAGATCTCATCAATAATCCGAAATCTAATATTGAGAATCTGGCAGAAAAATATATCGATGCAGAAAAAGGCATTGAAACAGTTGAACAAGCACTAGAAGGTGCGAGACAAATTGCTTTGGAGGATATTGGTGAGAATGCCAATTTGATTCAGGATTTGCGCGACTGGATGTGGGAAAATGCTATCATTTCATCTTCGGTTGTTACTTCAAAAGAACAAGAAGCGATTAAATTTAAAGATTATTTCGACTTCAATGAAAAGCTGAATAAAATTCCATCCCATCGCACCTTGGCATTATTGCGTGGCAGAAATGAAGGCTTTTTGAGTTTAAAGATTGATGTATTGGTAGCAGATAACCAACAACATCCGGCAATCACAAAAATCATACAGCATTTGGGTTGGGATGTTCAGAGTTCTGAATGGCTGATGCGAACAGTCGAGCTGTCATGGGTTGCAAAACTTCATGTGAGACTTTCATTGCAATTGACCAATCAAATACGGGAGCTGGCAGACACTGAAGCGATTAAAGTTTTTAGTCGCAACATGAAAGATATTTTATTAGCCGCTCCGGCAGGAAGCAAAGCGACAATGGGTCTTGATCCGGGTTATCGAACCGGAGTGAAAGTGGTGATTGTTGATAAAACAGGAAAGTTACTCGACAAAGATGTTATATTTCCGCATCCACCACAGAAACAATGGGAACAGGCTAAAGTTAAAGTCGTTTCACTGATAAAGAAATACGATATTGAACTGGTTAGTATCGGCAATGGCACAGCTTCCAGAGAAACTGATCAGATGATGGCTGAAATATTGAAGCAGAATAAAGATCTTAAAGCCCAAAAAATTATGATTTCAGAAGCAGGGGCTTCTGTTTATTCCGCATCGGAAACAGCGGCTAAAGAATTTCCTGATTTGGACGTGAGTTATCGTGGCTCAGTTTCAATTGCGCGTCGCTTGCAAGATCCGTTGGCTGAGCTGGTGAAAATTGAGCCAAAAGCCATAGGAGTTGGTCAATATCAACATGATGTGAACCAATCCCAACTGAACAAGGCTCTGGGAGATACCGTTGAAGATTGTGTGAACTCTGTAGGTGTTGATGTCAATACTGCTTCAACTGAATTATTAAAGTATGTGGCAGGAATCAGTGATTCTGTTGCTCAGGAAATCGTCAATTATAGGGATGAGAATGGACGCTTTGTCAATAGACAGCAACTTCTTAATGTTAAACGCTTGGGTGATAAAATGTTCACTCAATGTGCCGGATTTTTACGTATCAGAAACGGCGAGCAACCTTTGGATCAGTCAGCAGTTCATCCTGAATCCTACCCTCTAGTAGAGAAAATTGTAAATTCGCTCAACTGTAAAATAGAAGACGTTATCGGTAAATCAGATAAACTCAATAAACTGAATCCTCGTGATTTCATTAATGATGATTATGGTTTGGAAACAATTAAGGACGTCATTGCTGAGTTGAAGAAGCCCGGGCGAGACCCTCGTGGAGAGTTTAAAACAGCTGTTTTTGATGATGAGGTGCAAACGATTTCAGATTTAAAAGAGGGGATGAAACTCGAAGGTGTTGTTACCAATGTCACCGCATTTGGAGCTTTTGTGGATATTGGTGTGCATCAGGATGGTTTAGTTCATATTTCACAGCTATCTGATAACTTTGTAAAAGATCCTTCGGAAGTTGTTAAAGCCGGTGATATTCTGAAATTGACGGTTCTGGAAGTCGATGTTCCTCGTAAACGAATCTCTTTATCTGCTAAAAGTGGAGTGACTCCACAAGCATCGGTGAAACCTAAGAACCAATCGGAGAAGAAACGAGACAATCAATCACCGAACAAACGGAGTCATTTTTCTCAGAAGATTAATTCCATGGGTAGTTTGGCTCAAGCGTTTTCCAAAGCTAAGAAAAAGTGATTTTTTTGAAATAATGAACTGTAGGTTTTGGGTATTTATTTTTCAGGTTTTTGGGGCTTACGATAAAAAGCGAAAACCCAGAATGAGAGTTCAACTCCTGCTGCTAGCATAAATATAAACAAGGATCCGATTTTAAAACCGATGGAATATAGAATTATTGCCAATGTTGCCAAAATAATTAGAAGAAGCGCTCTCATATCAGTCTCTTAGTGTCATTGTTCTGTCATTGTAAAATACATCACATGGATTTGCATGTGAACAAAGTAACAAAAAAATTTAACATTTTCAGAAACTTGGTTTACCAAATTAGCAGGTGAACATTTATAATGTCGATATTACAAAATCTATCACATTATGAAAAATCACGATTTATTCAATAAAGCACAACATGTTATTCCTGGTGGAGTGAATTCACCTGTCAGAGCCTTCAAAGGGGTCGGTGGCGAACCGTTATTTATCAAAAAAGCTGATGGTCCTTATATTTACGATGTTGAGGATAATGAATACATCGACTATATCGGTTCATGGGGACCCATGATTGCCGGGCATTGTAATAAAAAAGTTTTAAAAGCAGTGCATAAAGCTGTGGATAGAGGCATGAGCTTTGGAACTCCGGTAGAACAAGAGGTTACAGTCGCTGAAAAAATGTGTTCATTGATTCCATCTCTGGATATGGTTCGGATGGTGAATTCGGGAACAGAAGCAACCATGAGCGCGATTCGTTTGGCCAGAGGTTATACCGGAAGAAATAAGATCATTAAATTTGAAGGTTGCTATCATGGTCACGCAGATTCATTTTTAGTAAAAGCTGGAAGCGGAGTGTTGACTTTGGGAATTCCAGGTTCACCGGGTGTTCCTGCTGCAGTTGCCGACTTGACTTTAACCGCTGCTTATAATGATTTGGATGCTTTGGAACAAATTATGAAAGCTCACGGAGATGATGTGGCAGCGATTATTATTGAACCGATTGCCGGAAATATGAACATGATTTTGCCGAAAGACGGATATTTGCAAGGTGTTCGTGATTTGTGTGATAAATATGGAACAGTGTTAATTTTTGACGAAGTAATGACCGGATTCAGAGTGGCTCTGGGTGGCGCTCAGGAAGTTTATGGAATCACTCCTGATTTATCGACTTTCGGGAAAGTCATTGGTGGCGGGCTTCCTGTTGGCGCTTTTGGTGGTAAAAAAGAAATTATGTCGCATATTGCTCCTTTAGGTCCGGTTTATCAAGCAGGAACCCTATCAGGAAACCCGGTGGCAATGACGGCAGGTTCGGTGATGTTGGATATTATTTCAAAACCCGGATTTTACGAAGATTTGAGCCATAAAACGCAAAAACTGGTTGATGGTTTGGAAAAAATTGCCAAGCAAAATAATATTCCTTTCCATACAGTGAATTTGGGAGGAATGTTTGGATTGTTCTTCACTGAAAAATCTGAAATTAATAATTTTGCCGACTTATCCAATTGCAATGAACAAAGTTTTAAAGACTTTTTCCATAAGATGCTAGAGAACGGCGTTTATTTAGCTCCATCAGCTTATGAAGCTGGTTTTGTCTCGTCTACTCATGATGAAGTGACATTAAGCAAAACCTTAAAAGCAGCAACAATTGCATTTTCGGAGCTTTAAGAAAAGATGGAAACATCCTCTTGGCTGCAAGCAACTTTAGAATGGGTTCAAGCCCATCCTCACGCAACCGGCTGGATGATTTTTATTGTCGCGTTGGGAGAATCACTTTTGCTGGTGGGAATTCTGCTCCCTGGCGCAGCGTTGTTGGTTGGCTTGGGAACACTGATTGGACTCGGAGTCGTTGATTTTAAACTGGCTTGGATTACTGCTTCGTTAGGGGCATTTGCGGGTGATGGAATTAGTTTCTGGATAGGCAGGCATTATAAAAAAGGCTTACTGAAAATGTGGCCGATTTATAAATTCCCCAAACTGATTGAGCAAGGACAGAGTTTTTTTGCTAAATGGGGAGCTTTGAGTGTTTTCATTGGACGATTTGTGGGGCTGGTTCGCCCAATCATACCTGCAATTGCCGGTGTAATGGAAATGCCGCTAAGAAAATACCTGATAATCAGTACTGTTGCGGCTATATTATGGTCGCCTTTTTATTTATTGCCCGGAATGTTGTTTGGAAATGCTATGGGAGCGATGTCAAAAGTTGCCGGTGCACTATCGTTACTGGTACTGGCTTTCGCAGTTGTTGTTTTTGTTGTTTACTGGGTGATTCATGCGGTTTATGGGTTCTTACTTCCCAGAGCTCATACAATCCTAAGTAAAACTCTTGTCTGGTCGCAAAAACATCCCCATTTCGGAAAGGTGACTTCCGGTTTGATTGACCCGAGAAAACCGGAAACAGGTTCTTTGGCATTGATGGCTTCATTTATACTGGCATTGACGGTTGCTTCGTTATTTGTGATTCTCAATAGCGATGCTATTCAAAATTGGTCACAACAAGTCAGTGCTTTCATGCAAGCCTTTCATACGGACTGGACGCAACCGGTATTGGCATTTTTTCTTGCAATAACGCATGATCTGACAGTTTTTGTTTCTTCACTGTTTGTATTACTGTGGTTGCTGCGTCGTCGTCGAATAACAGCATCCAAACATTGGGGCTTTATCGTTGTCAGCGGATATTTATTGTCGGTACTGATTAACTACTTTTCAGCTGATAACTCCAGTTGGTTTGGAATTTATCATCTGACATGGTTCGTCTGTGTCATATCGTTCTGGGCAGCATTAATATCCGGTGCATTGCCTCATAAAATGCGTGCTTGGCCCTATACTTTGGCAACATTATTGATTGCTTTAACTGCATTTACACAGCTATTTTTTATGCAAATGGGTTTAGGTGTGGTATTGATTTCAGTATTCAGTGCCGTATTTTGGGCAGCTATTGTTGCAATTGCTTACCGTATGCGTAATCGAAAACAATTTTTGGGTTGGCCTGTATCAGCCATTTATTTTAGCTTTCAAGGTATCGTCACGGTTTTGGTTCTCATTTTCTTTAGTTTTCCAACAGCAACTTACCAAAAAGCAATTCCAAAAATAACAACTCAACAATGGTTAGAATCACAGCAAGAAGAGCGACTCGATTGGTTAAGTCGTTCCAAGCAACCTTTTCAAATCCGCTATCTTGGTGATATTGATATATTCACTGAAAAATTTGTGTCTGAAGGCTGGCAATCCAAGCAGCCTCAAGCATGGAAAGATGTTTGGACGGCGTTGAGTTCTGATATTGAAGAAAGTGAAGAATTTGTAGTCATTCCATCAACAAATAATGGCAAAATCGAGACAGTAATTTTATCTAAGAAAGATAATGACAAACTGACCACCATGCATTTGTGGAAACAGCCTGCCGAGATTATTGATTCCTCTTTTGATGTCTATAATGGCTATGTAAGAGTCAATAAAGTGTCAGAAGAGTGGGGTTTAACCTTCTGGAAAAGCATTGACCAACCTGTGGATTTGAAATTTCTGGTTGAAACCATTGAAAATTCTGATAATCTGTCCTATAAGTTTAGTAACAATCAATATTTCATTCGTGGCAATTAATTTTTAATGAAAGAATTTTTCGATTTTATCGTTTCTTATATCAATCATCTTTCCAGTTTTGGACAGATTGTGATTGCCCTGAATCTGTTATTTTTCGTTCTCTCGGGAGTTATTTTCAGGTATATCATAAAACCCACTCATGATGAGGAAAGGAACAATAAACGAATCCGCTGGATGCGATTTTTAAACTTCTTACTCTTGATGATTTATGTAATCGACGCCTTGGTTAATGGTAACAGTAAAGAAAATGAATGGTTGCTAAAGGTTTCTCAAACAGGGCTTGTTTTGCTGGTTTCCTATCTTTTTATTCAATTCTCACACGCATGGGCATTGCAACACTACGGCAAGATAAAAAATATCGAAGGTGAAGATGTCACCACAGGTACTTACAAATCAGAAATGATGTACATCTTGATTATCTTCATCACCTTAATTGCCGCGGTTTTATTATTGGTGAATATTTGGAATGTCACCAATTGGCTGCAGGCAACAGGTGCGTTGGGTGGCTTGCTGGTTATATTGTTCGCAACCAAAGATGCCTGGGCAGTTGATAGTGCTCAGGGTTTGATACTGCTTTATAATCATGACTTGGAACCGGGTGTAGTTTGTCGGATTCCTGAATTTAATATTCTTGGAATTACACATAAAATTTCTTTGACACAAACGACATTCAGAGATTTGGTTCAAAAGCATAAAGTCGTTATTCCCAATTCAAAATTGCGACAAACAAAAATAGAAATCCTCAATCGAGCCGGGCACTCTTCCTGGAATGATTTTATTGAATACAAAATTGGCTATTCAACTCCGGCAGATGTCGTTGAAGATTATTTTGCAAAGGTTTGGGAAGAAGCATGCGAAAAGAACAACGCACTTAATATTGATAAAAAGCCTAAAATTTCACTTGTGGAAGCCGGGGATCATGCCATTTTATGGCGAATTCATTATCAACTGGAAAACATCTATCAACTAAAAGCCGCTCGCTATGCGATTAATCTTGCGGCATTTGACTTGCAGAAAGAATTTAATTTATCTCTGGCAACACCAATCATGCATCAGGAAGTTTCATCAGCACAGGAAATGGAGTTAAATTCACAAGAAGAGGTTTAATTTTATGCTAATTTTTAATTAATAACCCAGACACAACTTTCTAAAGTTTTGTAAAATAATTGAGCCGTTATCATTCTCAATAATATCTTCGATTAACTTTTCTGTATTTATGCCTTCGTTTTCAATGTCTTCTGCTCTTGCCAGAATATAATCAATAATGATTTCTGAAGTGAATTCAGGATGAAACTGCAATCCCCAAACATTCTCTCTATAACGGAAACAATGGTGCGGGTCGCGGTCGGTTGCTCCTAATAGTGTCACTTCGTCAGGTAATTGCACCACCGATTGCATGTGAGTTGCCAGTAAATGAACCTCATTGTCAATTCGATTGCTTAATGATGCCAGTAATGGATCATCATAAATGTGTTCAGTGTGTTTGAGTTTTACACCGCCAATTTGTCGTCCATTGGGGTTCCAATCAACTTTTCCTCCCAAGGCGGTTGCCAGCAATTGGTGCCCATAACAAATCCCAATCGCCGGAATATCAGTTCTTAAAAATTGTTTCAGCCACTCAACTGTTGCTTCCGACCAAGAATGTTTCTCAGTAACCATAGCCGGTGATCCGGTAATAATTAATCCGGCAATTTTGTCAACATCCGGGAAAATTACATTGTCATCTTCGCTCTGATAAACTCTGTAAGTTTCGATCAAATCAGGATCCACTTTCATTGCTCTGATGAAAAGTTCATCAAAATCACCATACTTCTCAAGTGCAGAAGCTATGGGTTCTCCGGTTTGAACAATGATAATTTTTTTCTTTGACATTTATAAGTTAGCTATATTCCGGTGGAGCCAGTTTAATGGCTTCTTCAACTGAAGTTTTACCGGATTTAATTAATGCAGAGAGAGAAACTCTCAGTGGTTTCATCCCACTTTTATAGGCTTGTTCAGCCACAGCTTCCGATGGAATGCTGTTTTTAATCATACCTCGTAAATCCGCATGAATCGGCATAATTTCAAAAACACCAATTCGTCCGTGATATCCGGTATTTCTGCATTCCAGACAACCATTCTTTTCATAAATGGTTTCGGGTTTTGCAATATTCCAGGGATGAGTTAGTGATGTCCAGACTTCATCAGAAACAGTGGTTTCTTCTTTACAATGTTCACAAAGCAACTTAACCAATCTTTGTGCAGTCACACCGGTCAGTGTTGAACGAAGTAAATAATCAGGCACTCCCAAATCCAGTAAACGGTTGATTGCAGAAGGCGCATCATTAGTATGCAGTGTGGATAAAACCAAATGTCCGGTTAAAGATGCCTGGACTGCCATTTGCGCCGTTTCCAAATCCCTAATCTCACCAACCATTATAATATCCGGATCTTGCCTCATCAATGTACGAATACCACTGGAAAAATTCACGCCGATTTTTGAGTTGACCTGCATTTGATTGAGAGCCGGAAACACCATCTCAATCGGATCTTCAACTGAAGAAACATTGACATCCTCTGTTGCCAGGTTTTTCAATGTTGAATATAGAGTTGTAGTTTTACCGGAACCTGTCGGACCGGTAACCAAAACAATGCCATTGGGACGAGAAATCATTTGTAACCACTGGTCGATTTCAGAATCGCTCATTCCCAAGTCCTGATATTTTTCAACAACAGCATCGGGGTCAAAAATACGCATCACACATTTTTCGCCAAATGTCGTTGGCATGGTTGAGACACGAAGTTCAACTTCTTTGCTTTCTGAGGTCAATGTTTTAATACGGCCATCCTGAGGTTTACGTTTTTCGGCGACATCCATGCGAGAAAGAATTTTGATACGGCTGACCACAGCTGCCATCACCATCGTCGGCAAAACATAGACATTATGCAAACGTCCGTCAATACGAAAACGCATGATGGAGTTTTCTCTTTTAGGTTCCAGATGAATATCACTGGCACGTTGTTCAAACGCATAATGCAACAACCAATCCACAATATTGATAATGTGTTGATCATCCGCACTTAAATCATTTTTAGAGCCTAGTTTAACCAATTGCTCAAGGTTGAGAATTGAATCAATGGTTCGGTTTTTATGCTGTTTATGTGCATGTTTTATTGATTTATTGACACCATAGAACTCGAATAACAACCGCTGAATATCTAAAGGATTGGAGTGAACTCTTATCACTTTCAGTCGTAAGATTCTTTGTAACTCTTCCACCCAGGAGTCATCATAGGGATTCGCAACAGCAAATGTGACTGTAGTATCGGAGATATCAACCGGAAGAATCTTGTGTTTGGTGGCATAAGCCTGTGAAACCGCAGAGGTCACACTGCTGACATTCACTTTTGTCGGGTCAATTTTTAAATAACCAAGGTTGTTTATCTTGGCTACAAAATGTGTAATAAACTCAATGGAAATCGGTTTGCCGGTTTTCAGACTTTTTAAGTTATAGTCAGAAATGTTGATGTAAGGATGTACGGAACTCATCTTAATCAATTTTGAATTTCTGATAATTTTATCCGCAGATTTTTTATCAATAATCCCCTCGTGAAAGAGGTGCTTGATGATGGGAATGACAATCTCGCTGAACGACAATTTGCTATTCATAATGATTTAAATATTTCACCAACAGGCTCAATCTCCAGTATATTTTTAACATTTTCAGCAGTCATAATCTCAGAAACCTTGCCGGAAATCCCCTTTCCTTTGTTTGAAATCATAAGAACATGACTGCAATACTCTTTCACATATTGTATATCATGAGTCACCATTATGATTAATTTTTTTTGTGACAGATTTTTCAGCAGTTTCATTAAGTGATAACGAAAGGCAACATCCAGGTGATTGAGTGGTTCATCCAGAATCATAATCTCACTGTTCTGAGACAAAATGGTCGCAATATCGACTTTTCTCAATTCACCACCGGAAAGTTTTTTCAGATTTTTATTCTGTAAATCTTGTAAGTCCATATCCATCAATGCCTTTTCAATCAGCTTTGTTTCGTCAGAGTTATCGAGTTTGAATTTATGCCAAGGATATCTTCCATAAGAAACAGCTTGTTTGACGGTGCAATCCAAACCTTCCTCTTGTAATTGCTCTAGATATGAAATTTTTTGAGCGCGTTCCAAAACAGAATATTCTGTGATATTTCTTCCTTTAATCTTTACTAGCGATGGTTCAGATGGAGTAAAGCCTGCAATTGTTTTAAGCAAGGTGGTTTTACCAATCCCATTGCGTGCAATAATTGCCCAAAACTCACCTTTATTCAATTGAAGGCTTAGGTTCTTAATCAGAATTTTATTTTCAATTTTGAGGTTGAGTTGGTTTATCTTTATCATGAATTTTTCCTTAGCAAATAAAGAAAAACAGGAACGCCAAATAATGCCGTAAATATGCCAACAGGAAGCTGTGTAGGAGCAAAAAGCCAACGAGATAAGGTGTCGGCTAATAAAACCAATGTCGCTCCCAAAATTATAGATGCAGGAATCAGCTTTGCATGTTTATTGCCAAAAATCAATCGACTGATGTGCGGAATAACCAACCCAACAAAACCAATTGTTCCTGCTAAGCTAACAGCTACTGCAGTAAAAAGCGAAGCGGAAACCAGTAAAACTAAATTGGTTTTTCTTACATTAACACCGCATTTCAGAGCAAAAAACTCACCTCTTGCGAGCAAATCCAACTCTTTGTGATATTGAAAGATCCAAAGTGAACCAATGATTAGAGCAATAATCGGGAATAGACTGAATGAACTGTAACCCAAATCACCCATCAACCAAAACAAAATGGGCTTAGTTGTTGCCGTAGGACTGAGAGTGAGAATTAAGCTGATAATTGCTGAATAAGCAAAAGCTAAAACCACCCCGCTTAATAATAAATTGGTTGAGTTTAAACTTTTTTTGGATGAAATGAGCAATAACAAAAGTAATGCTAATAACGTAGCCATGAAACCTGTAAGCATGAAAAGGCTGAAAGGCAATACAATTCCAAAGGCAATGAGCAATAGTTGAACCATTGCAGAAGCGCCTGAAACACCCAAAATATATGGGTCAGCCAGAGGATTTTTTACTAAGTTCTGAATCATTAAACCCGAAACAGAAAGTAAAGCTCCGACAATTATTGCATTGGCCATTCGGGGAATTCTGATTTCAAATATGATGGTGTGATACTTTTCTGAAAACATCTCTGCAAGAGGAATAGAGATACTACCAGTAGTCAATGAAAAAATAATAGTCACCAGCAGCAACAGAAGTAGTGCAATATATTGTCTCATTCCAGATTAAGATTAAATTAGTTTCTTTAAGCTATGGGACAATTTCGACCGAAGAAACCTTGTCCAGAGGCACAGAGATTCTTGCTCGACCGGTTCGGAAAATTGATTCCAGTTCGACCAGGTTGTTCTCAACCGATAATAAATAGCCAATAACAGGTCTTCCTCTCCAAGTTTTAATACGAACTCTTTTACCAATCGCTGAAGCAATATTGTTGAGAGGGACTTTTGTTGATTTGGCTCCGCCGATTGTATGTACAATCGGTTTCATTTTGTTTTCCTCTTCAGCGAGTCTTTTCAACTCTTCTTGTCTTTTTTGTTCTTCTCTTTGTTCAAGTTCTTGTTTGAGTCTTTCTGTATCCACTTTGGTATAGTCAACCTCAGCTAACTCGACAAGCATATAGTCATTTTCTGTCGTTCCGATTTCAGTTTTAACCTGAGATAAAAAATCCACTTGTGTCATATCAAAAAATTTATTGAGATACTGACGCTCTGCAAATTCAAAAATAGCGTTGTACTCAACATCCGATTGAAGAGATTTGTGGAACCACAGCAAAAATTCTTTTGGAAGTTCTTTGAGATAATTGGTTCTTAAATACTCTTGAATGTTGTTTTCCGCTTTGGAACGGTACGCTGCGTAAGAACCTTTATAGTTTGCTGAGCAAGCTTTGTTCTTTACTTTGTTAAACCCATAGTCTAGATAATAATAATAGAGTTTATCAACCAGTAAATCCCGAATCACAATTTGTTTATCATTGAAACCCGATTTCAAAT
The DNA here is from genome assembly GCA_020442665.1 of Lysobacterales bacterium. Classification (GTDB taxonomy): domain Bacteria; phylum Pseudomonadota; class Gammaproteobacteria; order Xanthomonadales; family Marinicellaceae; genus NORP309. The sequence continues at coordinate 4,691 of JAGRJP010000024.1, read as the reverse complement.
TTCCGGACCAGGTTGAAGTAAACATATTTTCTGCATCCAAAGTGATGTCGGTGTCAATACTTCCGTTATTTTGACGAGAGTAATATAAATCAAAATTGTAAACTTGGTTGGTGCTAATGATTTGCTCCCAGCTTTGTGTATCATATTCAGTTGTAGCCTCTTTGGAACAACCAAAACTGCCCGCAAATCCGGCCTGAAGTTTCCATAATGCCGACTGTCTCAATGATTGATATAAATCGTCAGCATTATCATTGAGTTGTATGCTGTTAACAGCAACGGTCAGATTTTCAGGGAGCATATCTTGCAAATCAGACCTACTGTTTTTGAGAAGAAACATAGGTTGTGCTGTAATAATCATGCTGTCTGCCTGCATTCCCTGAGAGTAACCATTTGGGGTGAAGACAGGGTTTCTGACAGTAATTTTGCCATTTAAACTCGTACTGATACCACTGTTTGTCCATTGTCCAAGATTTGAAGCGTAATTGAGAACAGTATTAGCAAAGATTTTTGCATTTGAAAAATATCTCCATGTCGGATAAATCGACAATAAAATAACTACGGTAATAAATATTAGTATGTATTTCTTCATTTTTACTTATTTCTCATATCATTATGGCTACTACATCACCGGTTCGGCAAAACCTGCAAATGCACTTATAATTATCGTTTGGATTTGCTTGGATGACAAATTTACATCAGGAAAACTGCCAACATTTTCGTAATTATCGTAAAAATCCGGATGATATATGCTGACAGGTGGCATTCCTTCTTTCAAGTCAAAACTACTTGAGTAACGGAAAGGCCAAATATCAAGTACCGGTAGTGAACGTGAAACAGTAGCAATTATCCCACTAAAAAAACTGAGAACCGGTATTTTTTTGTTTGGTGCAATCACCCAAGCATTCTCCGGTTTCATATCTTCTTCGATATATTTTCTGAGTTCTATCACCAATTCTTTTGAGTGAATGATGAGTCCGGATTCGGTATTTAAAACATCTGAGCGATGATCGAAATTATGCGTGCCAATCATAGACACATCATCGTCAATGATAATGGTCTTTGCATGCATTCCAAAACGAGTTTGAGGGTTTTCGGCAATTTCTCCAAACATTTCAAGTTTGTGTTTAGGGTTTTGTTTATATTCAAAAATATTTAACCCTAATTTTTTCAGGTATTTCTTTTTGTGTTTAAACGAAATCGCATAAACGTAAAATGCATCCGTCGAAGAAAGACTGTTTGTTGAAACAGTGATGTCAATATCGGAATTATTTTTTCTCAATGACTTCAATGAACGATAGGCTTTTTTACTCAGAACCAAATAAGGAGTTTGTAATAAAATTTTATCTTTGGCTGAGAGTATCAAATCCTTGATTTTAATGCTCATCAATTTATAGTTTTCTCTTTTTGACTTACTCCTAGTGAACAAACTTTCTGGTGAATCGCTGAAATATTCTATACTATCGACCGCAATTGCAGTATTGACAAATAGGTTTTTGATAGTTTTATAATCAAAAGAATTAAGCACCATCTTCCTTGATTTTTTACTCTCTCCAATAACCCAATCAGTCTCATTTTTTTGGTCATTCAGAATGCGATAAGCGACATCATCGAGATTCTCAATAGGCACAACCCATGGAGATTCCCAGAATTCATTAAATGAACTTTGCATTTCTTGAGCAACATTTCCTATGGCTATGACATCGCGGTCTCGATAATTAAATGTAGCATCCCAATCAAAGTAACGATCATTGTAGTTTCTTCCTCCTGTAATGCCATATTTTCCGTCAACCAAAAATAATTTATTGTGCATTCTTCTGTTGAGGTTATACATACAACAGGCTACAGCACTAAAAAAATCAAAAGGTGATAAGTGTCCTTCATTGAAGAGTGGATTGAATAATTTCATATTGAAATTTTTATGTACTGTTGCTAACTCAGACAAAAGCCATGTGTTCCCCATTGAAAACAATTGGTCGGCAATAATATTTACTTCAACGCCACGTTTTGCAGCGTCAAGAAGTTCAGCAAGCATTAAATGTCCTGACTCATCATCCACCCAGATAAATGTTTGAATATCAATTCTTTTCTGAGCAGATTTAATCATGTGCAAACGAAGAAGCAATGACTCATCGCCTTTTTCAAGCAGTGTTACATAGTCTTTATTTTGATTTATTGCTGAATCATATAATTCTGAAAGAGGAGTATCGATTGCGCAGTTTACAGGATTTTCTTGCGGGCATGTTAAAGTTTTATCCTTTTGCTTATAGGTAATTTCGTTGACTTTTCGTATCACCTCAGGACTTGGGTGACATGCTGCCAACAGACCGAAAAAGCAGAAAATAGAAATCAGTTTACTCATCTTGTACGAAGACTATATCCTTTATTAGTGTTTCTGATGCTAAGGTCAAACAAAAGTTCTCTTCAATAATACTTTTTATGTGGAAACCATGAATATAATTTACCAGTAAATTTTTATTAGTTAAATAGTTGTCATCCAAAAAATACCATAATCGACCGCCTTTGGCTTTACAGACAGATTCTTTACTCGTCCAAAGTTGAAAAAACAACTTTGCAGACTCATGATTGTTTAAACTTTTCAAATATTTATACTCGTTCGCATGAAAATATCTATTTGCCAGTTGCAAATATTTTCTCTGTGAGTTTATATGTTCCAAATCAACACCAAGTTCAGCTTTTTGAGAGAACACCTGAACTAGCTGATTTTGGCTGTGAGACTGTGAGAAAAATAAATCATCAGTAAACGGCTTGCCATTTTCGTTGTATTTAATTTCTATTTTATTTATATCTCGATTCAGATAATTCGATATATTCAATTTGAGAATTTCCTTGGAGCGATGTTTTATATTATCTGAAAACTGATATCTGTGAACATAAATCATTGTGGTTTGATTTTAATCGGGCTTTGTTTCTCAGGATATTTACCTTTTACATCTTTGTAAAAGTTTTGAATGATTTTCATGTCGGCATTGATGTCTCCACTCGGCATGAATGTTTTCATAATGCCCAGTTCTCTTTTTCCATAATTCAAAGCCGCCATGGCTATCGGCACTTTTGCTTCCAGCGCAATGTAATAAAAGCCGGTGCGCCAATATTCAAGTTTAGAACGAGTACCCTCGGGAGCAAGTGCTAGTGCAATTTTATCCTGCGAATTGATAAAATTTGCCATTTTGGTAGTTAACTTGGTTTTATTGTCACGATCAACCGGAAAACCGCCTAGCATTTTGAACAGATACTTTTGTGGCCATTTAAACAAGGCACTTTTACCCATATAGCGAAAGGGAATGCCTGCCCCCCAAATATAACAAAGACCCAAAGGAAAATCCCAATTACTGGTATGAGGAGCAGCAATCACAACATAGCGCTTTGCATCGGGCAAATTGATAATCACTTTCCAGCCAAAAATCTTTAACACCCATAGGAGAAATTTTCTAATCATCGTTAAATTCTTCGTATTTTGAAGCAACCATAGTCAAAATATCATATTGTGCAACAATCACATCGTCCTGATTGGTGATGGCAATATCCCAACGAACCTCGCCATAACCTTTACCACGACGATAGGATTTTTGTTTGCAAGTCAAACGAACCGTTAAATCATCTTCGGGATAAACCGGTTCGGTAAATCGCAATTCATCGATTCCGTAATTTGCAAGAACAGGACCCGGTGCCGGTTCGACAAATAATCCGGCCGCCATTGAAACAATAAAATAGCCATGAGCCACTCGTCCGTCAAAGAATGGATTAGCAGCAGCTGAATCTTCATCCATGTGCGCATAAAACTTATCACCGCTCAAATCGGCAAATTTCTCGATATCTTCCAAAGTAATGGTTCGAGAGTCTGAAATTAAAGTGTGGCCGATTTCCAACTCTTCAAAATACAGTCGGAACGGATGTTTGGGCGGTTGAGTTTGTTTGGCATTGCCAATGTATTTATTGCAAATTTTGCTAATTGTTGTCGGTGTACCTTGCAGAGCGGTGCGTTGCATGTAATGCATGACACCCCGTTTACCGCCCATTTCTTCACCGCCGCCGGCTCGTCCCGGACCACCGTGAACCAAATGAGGTAACGGAGAACCATGTCCCGTTGAAGCTTTGGCATTATCCCGGTTGATTAAAACCATTCGACCATGATAACAAGCAGTTTGCATAACCAGCTCACTAACATTGTCGTCATCATGACCAAAAATCGAACCCACCAATGAACCTTGGCCCAAATTGGCAAGTTTTGCCGCATCATCCAGAGAATCATAAGGCATCAGTGTGCTGACCGGCCCGAAAGCTTCAATGTCATGGACTCCTGATTTCTCAAACGGATCATCGCAGGCAAGCAAGATAGGGGAAATAAACGCCCCGTTTTCAGCATCTGCATCAACTGTTACGATTTGGTTTGGGTCGCCATAAATCAATTCAGCATATTTTGATAACTCTTCAACTCTTTCACGAACTTCTTTTCGTTGGCTTTCGCTGGCAAGAGAACCCATACGCACATCTTCAGACTGAGGATTTCCGATAGCAATCTTTTGCAATCGGGCAGAAACGGCATCGGCGACCGAAGTCATGAGTTCACGCGGAACAATAACACGACGAATCGCCGTACATTTTTGTCCGCACTTGACCGTCATTTCCTTGACGATTTCTTTCACATAGAACTCAAATTCAGGAGTGTCCGG
>JAGRJP010000023.1:5179-7234 GCA_020442665.1 Lysobacterales bacterium | reverse complement strand
TTCATGCGAATGATATTTGATTCATGACCTTTGGTCGCGATTAACAAATTGGCCTTATGAATATTCTCATTGGTAAAACGGGCAAATCCTTTATCACTGGAATTCTGCGTTTCCAGTTTGTTGCCTTTTTCATCATATAAAGTCAGTTCAACATCAGCAAATGGCTCAGAAGTCGATAAATGATGGGTAAACACAGCCATAGAATTTTTGTACATTCTGGACTGTAAACCCAGATTGGTAATTGAAAACCAGCTGCTTTCAACTTCATAAGGATAGTTGTCTGATGGAATCATGGTCACGAAATACAAACCCGATTGCTGAATGGTTTTTATATCTGCCAGAGAAATATTGTGGACTTCGGTTTTATTTCTTTCACTATCAATTGTAAATTGTCCGGTATAAATCAGATCGGCAAATTCAGAGATTTTGTCCAGATAGTAAATATCTTTCATGTTTGGATTCATCAAAAAGCGGTGATATTTATCAGGATGAATTTTCCAGAATTTCAAATCCACCGCACTCACATTGACCGCTTCGATTGGAAGTTTGTTACTTTCCCGCAGTAATGTATTACCTGAAGAAACAAACCGAACTTTTTTCTGTTTGGGATTGGTTTTTATTGTTTTTGCAAAGGGAGTGGAGAGTTGTTTGTTATTAATTGATGATAATGTGGGCTCAATAGCCACCTGATATTCGGTTTCCGGCTGGATAAATGGAAAGTATAAAACACGCTTGTTATCACTATAAATCCAGTCACCATTCACCGATTGGTTGTTGGTTGTGACCGTGATATCTCCTGAAATTTGATTGGCTGCCGGTAAACTGAGGTTGATTTGCAAAGCCGGTGCGTTTTTATACTGACCTTCGGTGATGCTCAATACTTTAAAATCAGCATTCTCAGAATATTTCAATTCATGAGCGGTATTGACTCTGCCTGATTTTGCAGGTTTATTTGTGTTTGGGCTTTGTTCTTCGGTTTGATCGGAGCAAGATGCAAGGAAGAACAAAGTTGCAATAATGAGTATATTTTTCATAAATAATTACCGGATTTTTAGTGATAGTTTATCCGATGATTATAACAAAAGAATGATTAGAAATGATGAATTATGGCAGGCTTTGAATTTTTTTCGACATTAAGGCGATAAATACCGAACTCAGAAGTATTAACAAAGCTGTGGCAATAAATACTGAATTGTAACCAGCGGACATTAAACCTCCGGCAATCCACGAACCGACAAATGCTCCTAAGAACTGAGATGTGGAATATGCTCCCATTGCGGCTCCGCGATATTTTTCGCCGGCAATTCGGGAAAGTAACGACGGCATCGAGGCTTCCAGAAAGTTAAAGAATGCAAAATAGAATACAAGGATTATGGCGATTGTGAAAATCGCCGGTGCTAAAACAGCTAACATCAACTGTGAAATAGCCAACCCTAATAATGCTAAAGAAATCACGGTAAAGTATTTTTTCTTCTTTTCATGCAAAATTATCATCGGTACAAATATTAATATTGAAACTAAAAGCACCGGTAAATAAATTTTCCAATGTTGAGCCGTCGGGAAACCGAGTTTTTCAACCAGAATTAAAGGCAAAACTACAAAGACGGCTGTCATAACTGCATGAATGACGAAAACACCTGTGTCTAGAGATACCAATCTCAAATCCTTGAGTGAATGACTCATTTCTTTAAAGCTAAATGATTTTTTAATTTTGTTGGCAGGTTCTTCAATAAATAAATGCAATTGAATCAAAGCCAGCCCGGCTAGGATTGCTGTTATCCAGAATAATCCTTTCAAACCAAACCAGGCAGATAAGATCGGTCCTGTGATAAACGCCAGAATAAAAGCCATGCCGATGCTCATTCCAACCATCGCCATCATTTTGGTGCGTTGTTCGGCTCTGGAAACATCCGCAATCAACGCCATACCTGTAGAGGCAATTGCGCCCATGCCTTGAATGGCTCTGCCTAAAATGATTAATTGAATATTATCAGCAAGTGCAGCAATGATGCTTCCAGTGATAAAAAGCAGCAATCCTATCGTCAGTACTTTTTT
>JAGRJP010000023.1:0-5127 GCA_020442665.1 Lysobacterales bacterium | reverse complement strand
AGTCCGTAAATTCCCAAAGCTAAACCAATCAGCAATGGAGATGTTCCCGGCATTTCTTTTGCATACACGGAAAACACCGGCATAATTAAAAACAAGCCGTACATTCGCAATGAAATCAGAATAGCAACAGATACCGCTGCTTTCTTTTCTTTTGAATTTAAGCCGCTCATTGTTAAAAAGTAGTTTATGCAAAATGATTAGGACTGACTAATATAACGATTTCAAAAAGAAATCCAAGTAAATTGCGATAATATCAGTATAATAGCAACTTTCTTGATATTGACCCCTTGGTAACTTGAAAGCGGAAAATAAACTTCTTAACAATTCAATTAATTCTATCGAACAGGTTCTGGATGTCGTTGACGGTGATATGCAGCAAGTCAATGCCAATATTCGTGGCAGTCTGGATTCGCATGTTGTTTTGATTAAACAGATTTCGGAATACATTATTAACTCAGGCGGAAAAAGACTACGTCCGATTCTGGTTGTGTTGATGGCAAGGGCTTTGGGTTATAGCGGTAAAGACCATATTCAGCTCGCTGCAATTGTTGAATTCATTCACACAGCAACTTTATTACACGATGATGTCGTTGATGAATCAGATATGCGTCGGGGAAATAAAACCGCTAATGAAGTTTGGGGAAATTCCGCTAGCGTGCTGGTTGGTGACTTTCTTTATTCCCGATCTTTTCAAATGATGGTTTCATTACAGAATATTGGAATTATGGATATTCTGGCAAACGCAACCAATACCATCTCCGAAGGTGAGGTTTTGCAATTGCTCAATATTGGCAATCTGGAAATAACTGAAGAGCAATATTATCAGGTGATTTTCAATAAAACCGCTAAATTGTTTGAAGCTGGCTGCGAACTTTCTGCTTTAATCAGCAACTGCGATGAAGAAAGTCGGGGAAAAATTGCCAATTACGGTAAATATCTCGGTATGGCATTTCAAATTGCCGATGATATTCTGGATTATTCGGTTGATAGCGAACAACTCGGTAAAAATGTTGGCGATGATTTAGCCGAGGGTAAATTGACATTACCTCTGATTTATTTACTGGAAAACGGAACAACCGAAGACAAACAGTTGATTGAAGCTGCAATTAAATCTTCTTCTATTAAATATCTAAAAAAACTTCAGACCAGACTAGATGAAACCCAGTCACTAAACTATTGTAAGGAAAAAGCCTCAGAGTTTGCAGATAAAGCCAAACAACAACTGGATAATTTAGATAACGGACAAGCAAAAGAAGCCTTGTTGTTCTTATGCGACTTTGCTTGTAACAGAACTCAATAAATTCCCAGCAAAATACATCTAAAAGGGTAGTGGAATTCAGCTTTGTTCCCTCATAATTATACGAAACTTTACGCTTCTCTGTCATCTTGAGCGAAACGAAGTGAAGCCGAAAGATCTAAAAAAACATCACTACCCAATTTGCTTGGGTAATTCAGTGAATAATGAATAACTTCAATTTGATTGCACCATAGTTAAAAACTATTCAAAACCCGTGGTGCATTTAGGCAATTTTAATTTTTAAATTGTTAATATTACGATTTTCGGAGTGGTTGATAAATTGAATTACAGTTAAAGCCGTTAACTTTGAAAGTATTCTGGATTTGAACCCATCAAATGTTTTTGCATAATTTCTGCGAATCATAAATTGGTCGCAAAGCTGAGAAAACAAAGTCTCAATTCGTTTCCTGGTTCTTGAAAGTATCCAATGCATCTTTCTGAAGTTAAACTGATTTTTACGCATAGGAACCTCCAGCCTAATTTCCCTCGTTTCAAATAAATCAAGTTGAATGCTATGACTCAGGTAACCTTTATCACCAATTAAATAACAACTTTTAAGCTGTTCTTTAACATCATTCAGATAATGGATGTCGTGGACATTAGCCGGTGTCAAATCAAAACTTTTGAAAACACCGGCAGAAGAGCATACTGAATGAAGTTTGTATCCATAGAAGCTCATTTTTTGAGATGCACAATACCCATGATTGGGTGATGAGTTCATATCCTCTTTGCAGATTGTTGACCTAGCGGCACGGCTCATTTTGCAGACCTCCAAGGGCATACTGTCGATGACAAAGTGCTTGTCATCGCCAATCATTGCCTCTGCCATTTTCTTCCTAACTTGTTCAATATAAAGGAATAATCCACGCTTTCTTCTGTTATATACGGTTCTTTCAATTTTATCCAGAAGGTACTGAGGCAGTTTGTTAAACAAGTCTCTTTCGGAGTCAATTCCCAGGTATTCTGATGTAATATTGATTGCAATTAACTCAATATCGCTTAGTTTTGGAGTTCTAATTTGATTTAAAAAGTTCTTTTGGGGTTCTACTTGGTGCAATGTATTTAATATTTTGGTATAACTAGATTCTAAGTTACTCATTTTGTAGTGTATTTTGGATGTTGAGAATCCTAAATATACACGGCTTTTGCTAATGAGTAACTTACTTTTTTAGCTTTTTGCTAAATGCACCACGGGTAATATATAATATTATTTTAATAATTTCTCCCATAGTTTACTCGGGAAACCATAACACCAATTCAATGGTTCTAAAACTCGCAAAAATAATTACCGAAAAGCTAAAAGTGTCTTTTCTGGATTTGTTGCCAATAATTTTCGTTGTGTTATTTTTTCAGATTGTTGTTTTACAACAACCTTTTCCAAACCTTTCAGAAATTTTAATCGGACTCATTTTTGTTGTCGTTGGGTTGATGCTTTTTGTGGAAGGACTTGAGTTAGGATTGTTTCCAATTGGTGAGAATTTATCCTATGCATTAGCGAAAAAAGGCAGTTTGTTTTAGTTACTATCCTTTTCATTCTTACTGGGCTTTTCTACAACAATTGCAGAACCTGCATTGATAGCTGTCTCTAAAGAAGCTGCTGAAATTGCTGTCGAGGCTAATCTCATCAACTCAGAAAACGAGTCAAGCTATGCCATGGGTTTAAGGTTATCAGTAGCTGTATCTGTTGGTTTGGCAATTTTAATTGGAATTTGGAGAATTATTAAAGGGTGGAAAATTTATTATTTAATTATCGGTGGATACGTTCTGGTCATTCTGATGACTGTTTTCGCTCCGGATGAAATCATAGGTATAGCCTATGATGCCGGCGGTGTAACGACCTCAACCATTACGGTTCCTTTAGTAACAGCTCTTGGTGTTGGACTAGCAAGCATTATCGAAGGCAGAAGTCCGCTAACTGACGGCTTTGGCTTAATAGCTTTTGCTTCATTATTACCAATGATATTTGTGATGGGTTACGGAATGGTTATTTTTTAGAATTTATGTTGATTCAAGAACTTGCCAATACATTTGTTAATACAATTAAGGATGTCGCATCTATAGTGACACTCATTGCTGTTTTTCAAATCTTTGTAATTAAGAAATCCATACCCAACCTCGGCAGAGTTTTATTTGGTGCCATTTTAGTCATCATTGGTTTGACATTCTTTCTGATTGGTTTGGAAAAAGCTCTATTTCCTCTTGGAGAACTCATGGCAAAACAACTTTCATCTCCCGAGTTTCTGAAAGACCACTATTCCGGTTCGCTGACAAATTGGCAAGCTTACTACTGGATTTATATTTTTGCAGCTCTGATTGGTTTCTCAACCACTATTGCTGAACCTTCACTCTATGCTGTTGCAGTTAAAGCGAATGAAGTTTCAGGAGGAACAATAGGAACATTCTATCTTCGGTTTGTAGTTGCTATAGGGGTAGCACTTGCACTAGCTGTTGGAACATATCGTATTGTTGTTGGTGGCTCATTGGCCACATACATAATGGTTGGGTACATTGTAGTTATTATTCAAACCATTTTTGTCAAAAAGGATATCGTAGCACTTGCTTATGATTCCGGTGGCGTTACCACCTCGACAGTTACTGTGCCGATTGTGGCTGCATTAGGTTTAGGGCTTGCTTCAGTCGTACCCGGGAGAAATCCCGCCTTAGATGGCTTTGGCTTAATTGCTTTTGCCAGTGTTTTCCCGATCATTACGGTTTTGGGGTATGCACAGATAATTGACTTAATCACATATATTAGTAAAATTAAAAAAGCGGAAAATAGACTTATGAAATTTAATTTAATTGTTGCATTAGTAGATCCGAGTATTACTGAAAAAGTTGTAAAAACGGCTAAAGATTCAGGAGCTACCGGTGATGTCATCATTCAGGGGAAAGGTTCTGGCATTGATTCTTCGAGCTTTTTGGGCCATTCAATCAGAGATAAAACAGATATTATTTTACTAATTGTGGAAGAACATCACACAAAGAAAATCATGGATACAGTCTCCGAAGAATGTAATATAGAAGATCCCGGCAATGGTGTATTGATTGCACTCAATATTGACAAGGTTGCCGGTTTTTCAAATCAAATAAAAGCAATCCGGGAAAATCTTAAAACCGAACAACTATAAAACTCATTATGGAAACTTATACTCAAATAAAAGATATAGCATCGGATCAACTATTTTATATTGATGGACTAGCAAGTGTCAGAGATGCAGTCAAATTGATGAAAGAGAAAAAGGTCAACGCGTTAATAATACAGAAAAGAAATCAATCTGATGCCAATGGTATAGTAACTGATAGTGATATTATTCAAGGTGTTATTGTACCTGGCAAAACATTGGATGAAGTGAGTGTTTATGAAATCATGACTAAACCGGTATTTGCAATTCCTTCGCATTTAAATATCAGTTATGTTCCTCGGCTCATGAATAATTACAACATCAGAATTGCTCCAATCGAGGAAAATGGTAAATACATCGGAATAATTGACTATACCAAATTTCTCTTTAATGCACTTGACGAGAGTATATAATACATTTACTTTTCGATTGGCAAATTTTGTTTAGTGACAATCGAATCACTGGCAACAAATGGTTTAGGCATAAATTCTTCAGGTCTTTGTGGTAAATTAAATTTCTCGATTAGTCCCGGAGTTAGTTCGTACAATGATAAATCTATATTCGAGTCTGAACTCGCAATTATACTCACTTCAAAACGAGACTCTTGATTTGAATATATTCTTAACAATCTTGATTGTGGTTGATGCTTTTTCCCATTAGAGATATCTCTTTTTTCACCATTTATAGAAATTTGATGAACGATAATCT
>JAGRJP010000228.1 GCA_020442665.1 Lysobacterales bacterium | reverse complement strand
AAACTCTGGTTAATATCTCATGTATTCTCTGTCTTAATACTTTTCCTGTAGCATTGTGTATAGGAAAGCCAGGTTGATTATCCAGATAGCGTTTAAACTCTGCCTTTGTTTGTAATACTCCGCTGGCAAAAAGTTTGAAAGCCTCTTCTAAAATTGAAGCAGCAGGTTCATCTCTGACTAATACTTTCCCGCCACCATTAGATTTCTCGTATTTATAACCCACAGGTGCATGAAAAACCCAATATCCATTTAATAACCTTGCTCTCATACGGTTTCTGGTCTGCTCAGCGTTCTTTTGTCTTTGGTGCTGAGATACGCTGGCAAGTAAGTTTTCAACAAAGATAGAGTCAGGGTCTTCACCAAATTCAAGTGTAGGTGATTCCAACTTGCCACCAGCACCACTAATTGCCGAACGCAATTGCAGATGAGTTTCAATATCTCTGGCTAAACGACTAATATCATCAATAATGACAACATGAGTTTCTTTACTGTTTTTATTCAGGAAAGATAACATGGACTGCATTCCGGGTCTTTGGAATAAAGCTCCTGTCATATCATCTTTGAAATATTGCACAACCTCATAGCCTTTATAATTGGCATACTCTTCACAACGAGCTTTCTGAGAGTTCAGACCATCCCCTTTTAATGTCTGCTTGGTACTGGATACCCGACAATAGATAACGGCTTTTGTTTTATTCTGATTTTCAATATTTTTTGCTAAAGATTGTTTCATAATGAAATATCTCCTCAAAGTATCATTTATTTTAGTGTGTGCTTGAATCTTACAGAATCTTTGGGCTTTTTACCATGATTCATTTGCTTTGCTAAAAGAGCATATTGTGTAGCCTCTGACCCAAAGCCAATTTGGGCAAAAACCTGAGTGATTTTAAAGACTTCCTTTATCAGTTCTCTTTTTTCTTGCTCCGATATTTCTATGTCATCCAAATGCCTTAAGCACGCCTCCAGCTCAGGTCTCATGGCTTTCTCCTCTCATAGCCATCAATAAGACCAATCCTCCCACTATTATCAGTATAACAATAAATTGTTAACAAAAGCGGAATCATTGGTTTAACATACGTCAGTATGTATTTACAAATAAATAATATTTCGGCTTTATGAGTTTTTGTTTTCATCCCTCCAAGATATGAAATGAGCCTCATGAAAAACAGTTCGCCGTTGTAATATTCTGGAATATTACAAATGAGCTAATTTTTTTGATTTATGAGAGGCTAAATGAGATAATCAATCCTCATCCTTACTAGGTATATTGATATAGCATTGAAAGAATTTGACCCTGCAAAAAAGGGACTTTTGTCTCATTACAACACTCAGCAACAATACAGGATAAGACGGCTCATATTGGAAGACTGGAAACAGTCAGAAGCAAAACTGCCAACCTATATGAAGCTGATATCTGTTTATATCATTCCCGAAGGTGTTCCTGATGAATGGCTTAAAAAGTTGATTCATCAAACCATGAGCAAAATGCTCAATAACATCTCAACCCCCCGTTATGAGTTCTGGGCAGGTTTGCATCTTTACCTGAACAAGAAATATGGCGATATTGGATTATCAGGAGAGGATAACGAGACAACCAAGCTGGGGAAGTCTCTGGCTCAATTCTCTAAAACCAACCATCAGATGATAGATGGTTATTTTCGAATCAACTCAGAAAAAGTAATTCGTGTTTTTAAACAGTCAAATTATCAGCAAATTGCAATTCTCGAAACCTATAAAAGCGAAGAACCTTTTTCTGATACGGTTTATACCAACTATGAAGGTGCCAGTATCCAGCAACAAGACAAACTCATTGGGCTTATCAGGTATATTGGCGATAAAACTTTAAGCCCCTTGAAGGAATCTATTGACCAATTTAATGAACTGGATAACTCCAACCTCAAACGCCGATTGGCGGGGATTATTGGTGATGTATGAGTGAACTGGAAAAGCTAAACCAATATATCGCCAACCTCTCTCCCGAAGATAAGGCAAAGCATTTGGCAAAAACAAAGGACAACCCTCAAGCAATTTTTGATTTGGTCAAAAAAGGAGATACGGTTGCAATTGCCCTAGCAGTTGAAAATGGTTTTGATGTTTCCATTCAAAATGAAAAGAAACAAACGCCCTTACATGTCGCAGCAGAACACGATACCCAACTGATAGCAGATGTACTCACCCAAGAAGCCAACGATGCCCCGTGGCAAAGGGATAACCAAGGCAAACTGCCTTTGGATATTGCCCGAGAAAACGGACATCATGAGTTGGGCAACAAACTGGAACAAATTACTTATCCAGAGCAATTTTTAGAGCTTAACCCTGATAATGAGCGTATAGCCGAATATGTTCGTCAATCGTCAAGTAAGGCAAAAGACACTGAACCAGTAAACTTTATAGTGATGAAAGATAAGCAAATAGACAGAAAGAGATAAAGAATATTCGGAGAAAATTATGCGATGGAAAATTGGTAGAGCTTTAGTCTTAATGATTTTGTTGTCTTGTACAACACTCATTACAATATTTTTATTT
>JAGRJP010000227.1 GCA_020442665.1 Lysobacterales bacterium | reverse complement strand
ATCAGTTTTATAATCATGGGTGTAAAAATAGGATTTCTGTGTTTGCTCGTCTTGGAAATAATACAAGCTATCGGGAAGTGGTCTGTCTTTATTAAATGATGCTTGAGTTTCGGCAAAAATATAAATTGCTAATGGAACAAATACAAAAACAAATCTATTGACCTCAATGCTATTTTTATCAAACAAAACCGGCAGGTAAACTGACAAAATCATTACCAGCAGTACACCAACGAAAGGTAATGTTGAAAGTCCTAAAGCAACCGGAAGTTGAACTATCAAAGGAACAAATAACACTATCGAAGGAATTACCAATAGAAGAACCAAATAATTACTCAATCTGTTAAAGAAAACTCGAATAGCAAGAATTAAAGCTCCGGTGAGCCCAAGAAGAATAAAAAAGTGAGCACCGGTTAAATAGAAACTAAAAAGTAAAATAATAATCTGCCAAATTAAAATCGGCGCAATCATCAACTCACTTGAATTAAATTTTTCTCTGGCATAGGAATACAAAAAATAATTTGTACTGAATGCCACCAAACAAAAGAACAGAATGTACCAATAACCGTTGTAGGTAAATTCTTGCATGATTTCTGAATAATGAGGATGCAACCAATAAAGAAATTTTAATAATACAAAGCAGATAAATAAAACCATAATTATCGACTTGAGAAACGGCAATGTTGCTGAAAGAATCTTCTTCGGATTGGCTAAACCTTTTTTTACAGTTACAAGAACAACACCCAAAAACAGCAAGGAACTTATAAGACTTAGGGGAACTGCCCAGGAAAAAGGATAGGAAATCATCCTCAAAAACGGTAATTGAAAATAAACCATATCTCCATCTGTACGAATCTGTGTCAAATCTGTTGTTGCTAATTCTTGCAGAATCGGCACTAAATATGAAGCCTGTTGAGCTAAAGAGTTTAACGAAAGGTTATCACTATTATCCCTAGGAGTGTGATAATCGAAATGGTTATCTATAAAGGCAAAATTATAACCTTGAATATCGTGATCACGACGAAAAACAGTTAAGTCGGTATCATTGGGAAGGAGTTTATAAATACTGTATGCCAAAGAATTGGAATTTGGATATTGAACTTGTGACTGATTAAAAACATCCAGAAGATTCGCATTACCCTGATTGGTTTCCATAAACATAAAAGCCGGCCCTGCGGTTCCGCGAGCTTCAAAATTCATGACAATTTTTATATCACTCATCCATCTGTGTTTATCAGCAAATGCCTTTGCTCCGAGTAATCCGATTTCTTCAGCATCAGTGATAAGGATAATAATATCATTTTGTCGTTCATTCTTACTTTGTAATATCGTTCTGATTCCCTCCAGAATCACAGAAACACCGGAACCGGCATCAGCTGCGCCAAATGATTGATATGGAACAGAATCATAATGAGACATCAAAAGTACAGCATCCCTACTCGGAGCTGAACTATTAGCAGGAACACGAGCAATGACATTGGTCACAGAGGAATATACATTTTGCTCATTGAGCACCGGCTCAGTTTGGGTTTCAACCAGCAAGCCCAAAGTCTCAAGTTCTGAAATAATATACTCTCTGACAACTTCATGATTGGGTGACCCTACATAATGCGGTTCTTTGCTTATATTTCTGTTAATTGCAACCGCATTTTGCATTTTGAAACCACTTGTAAGTTGTGTTTCCTGACTTATATTTCTAGGTTGACTCAACCATATTGACAGAAATGAAAAGATTGCTATGACGATAAGCACAATGTGATTGCTATATTTTTTGAACATTATTGACAGTTTTTAAGTTGAGTTGAGTAAATTTTTGCTGTGTTATCAACTCGTCGAGCTGTTTCCAACAACCATTTCTTATTTTTAAAAGTCTTTCTTTGAAAGCCACCTTGCCCTTCATGATAAGCAAGGTATTGATTGTAAGCATCCCATTTTGATACACCTGTCATGCTATGAGTCTTGAATGTGTACCAACCGATAAAGTCTATGGCATCCTTAAAGCTATCCCTGTCAGCTCCGTTATTACCACTTTCATCAATGTATTGCTCCCAGGTTTCATCCAATACCTGTGCATATCCAAAAGCCGAAGATTGTCTGGTCCAAGGTATAAAACCGAGTAGTTTTTTTCGTTTCGGCTTCGCATCATGTTTGAAGGAAGATTCTTGTTTTAATATTGCCATTTGAACTTGAACCGGCGTTCCCCATTTCTTGGCAGATTTCTTTGCGTGTTTATACCACCTGCTCTTTTCGTCAAATATTGTGCAAATATTATCAAGGCTGGAGGGTGGTTTCTTGGCACAGGAGCTGATCAAAGAAATAATTAACAGTCCGGAAATTAGAAACAACCAAAAAACTTCAATTTTGAAAATTTTAGTTAGCTTTTCTCTAAAAAAAATCAGACTCAGATTCCCCGATAAATACAACCTGAATTACAAGTTTCACAAACTTCAACTTGTGATAGGTTCGGTAACTCAGGCTTTAATTTCTGCCATATCCATACGCATAAATTTTCACTGGTTGGATTTTCCAAGCCATCTATATGATTCAGACAATTATGATCCAGTAGCTGATATATTGGTTTAAACGCAGTTTTTATATCAGCAAAATCCATAACCCATCCGGATTGTTCATCAACCGAGTCTGCAACGCTGATAATAATATTGATTGAGTGGCCATGCAATCGACCACATTTGTGACCATCAGGCACATTAGGCAACCAGTGAGCCGATTCAATCGTAAATTTCTTGTAAATTTCCATAAAGTATTATAATTTTTTTACGTATAAAACCATGCTATGATCAACGAGTTCATAACCATATTTTTTCGCTAATTTTTCCTGAAGTGCTTCAATTTCTTCATCATAGAACTCCTTCACTTCACCACTTTCAACATCGACCATGTGATCATGATGTTCGCCGGTATCCAGTTCATAAACAGCTTGACCATTCTCAAACTGGTGTTTTATAACTAAACCAGCTTCTTCGAACTGATTTAAAACTCGGTAAATTGTTGCTAAACCAATTTCACTACTGCTGATTCTGATTTGTGTGAATAATTCATCTGCTGAAAAATGTTTACCAACATTTTTTTCCAAAAATTCCAAAACCTGAAGTCGTGGGAGTGTTACTTTTAAACCTGCTTCTTTAATATTTTCGCCTTTCATAAGTCATCCATTAACGGATTATATTTGCCAATATAATACAATTTAACTGCTATTTAACCGGCAATATTGTATCATTTGCACTGTTAAAAAGTTTAATTATTGTTATGAAAATATCTACTATTTTAGTTTCATTGTTTGTTCTGTTCTTTTCCACGGCTTGTGTTTATAAAACACCGGTTCAACAAGGAAATGTTTTGGAACAAGATGATGTTGATGAAATTAAACCCAATATGAGCAAACGCCAAGTAGCGATAATTCTTGGAACACCTGCGATTGCCGATCCTTTTAATCAAGATCGTTGGGACTATATTAACACTATGAAATTAAAAGGCAAAATTGATAAAGTTAAACATTTAACTCTCTACTTCGAGAATGATAGACTGGTCAGAACCGAAGGAAACTATTTCCCTGAAAAAAATAGTGAGAATATCGAAGAAAAAGAATGAAGTCTTTGATTTCTTTTATACTGATTTTAACTTCAGCAACTTCTTTTGCTGAAGTTACATCAAGTTCAGCGAATGGTTTTTCAGTACAAATTGAGAAATCTATTCCTACAAACTCTCAAAAATTATATCAGCAGTTTTTAAATATTGGGCAATGGTGGGATAAAGATCACACATGGTTTGGTAAGGCTGAATATATGTTTCTACAACCTAAAGCCGGCGGTTGTTTTTGTGAAATTGATGGTGATAACCAGGTTTGGCACATGACTGTGACTTTTGTAAAACCTAATGAAGAAGTTCGTATGACCGGTGGATTAGGTCCGTTACAGATGATGGGGTTACATGGCGGAATGAGTTGGAAATTTTCTTCAATTGATGAACAAAACAGTAAACTGACTCTAACTTATAATGTTAGTGGTTATTCAAAAGATGGTTTAGAATCACTTGCTCCCATCGTCAATCAAGTATTGCAGCTTCAAGTTGATAAATTAGCTGCCAAATTTAATAAAACTGAATCAAGCCACTAAATATCACAATCAGGCTGGTTTTCAGGCGTTGCCCTGATAAAATCATCGAGCTTTAAACAATTCGAGTTAATCCTGAGTATATTCGGATAATTATTCAACGGAACATTAAATCTGTTGGCATTGTAAACTTGAGCAACCAAAAAAATGTC
>JAGRJP010000226.1:1299-1917 GCA_020442665.1 Lysobacterales bacterium | reverse complement strand
GTTTTTCAGCAATGAGCAAACTGCTATCATTCACTAAGCCTTTCATCTGTTCTGATAAATAACCGGCTGCAAGTGCATTTTTTGGTGCTTTTAAAGGCGTTACATAAGGATTTTTCGACGGTTCAAGCATCGCTTTTCCTTGCAACATAACATATTGATCTTGCTGATGCATTCCAAAACCAAGTGGATGAGATAAATCGGCTGTCGCTGCAACAATTGCTCCGCCAATAATGTTCTCCGCATTGTCTTTTTCAAAGTCGGCATAAGATTTTCTGATTTTTTCAGAATCATCTTTTTCAGCTTCTTTTTCGGTTTTTTGAATGTTCTTTTCAACCCATAGAGCTGACTTTTGTAAACTGATGATTGTGCCGCCTTGTTTAACCCATTGGCTCATCTTCTCAATAGACTTTTCATCAAGCATTTTATAATTACCGCTTGGCATTATCATATGAGAGTATTCACCGAGGTCAACTTTTGCAAAACGACCGGTATCAACCTTGGTCAATGCCAATCCAATCTCAGAATCAAATAAGTGCCATATACTACCTGCTTGATACGAATTAACTCCTTCACCGATAACAAGCAAAGCTTTGGGAGATTTTAATGTTGTAATTGATG
>JAGRJP010000226.1:0-1225 GCA_020442665.1 Lysobacterales bacterium | reverse complement strand
AAAGTTAACAACTCATCTTCTTTGATATCATTGGTCGGAATAATTATTGCACCCGGTTTGAAAATAACTGTGTGACCATTGCTCTTGATAGTGAACTCTTTTGCCAGAGCTTTGGTGGTGACTTTTTTCTGTTGCAAGTAATTCAATGCTCCGGCAGCATTGCCCTCGTCCCAATTAAAAGCATAAGCTAAAGCATTTTTTCGATAAGAATTGTGAGGTTTTTTCCAGTTGGCATCTTCGGTTTCAGGAGTTGTTTTGAGCTTGGCGGAATTCAATCCCCACGCCATTACCAGATTCCATGCCGACACATCATAAAAAGTGTTGTCCGTAAACTTTTTCTGCTCGCTAAACAAGGCTTGAATCAAAGTGTATTGAGGCTGCTGAACTGGAATAAAAATTGATTTCTCAGCAGGAAAGTCTTTATTGTCGGCAGAAACATCAACTTTCAATTTTGAATATTGAATATTGTGGGAGCTTAGAAAATTGGACAGTTTTTCTGCGTTATACACATTATCCGCACTCAAGATATAACCTTTGAAATTTTCTTTGTCAGCTTGTTTCAGAGCATTGTTGTAAAACTGTTTTTTATAATTGATTAATTCGGATTTCAGAGCATAAGCTCCTTGTAAAGTTGAAACAGCGGTGCGGAATTGATTGTCAATTCCCTGCCAGAGCAATCGTTTGCCTTCTGAGGTTTGTAAGTTGCCACCACGAGCACTCGCCTGTTCAAATAAAATTCCTATGCTTCCGTGTAAATCAGGATAGGTTGAGCCTTTGCCCGGATAAAAGTCATCGTAATCTTCGCGGCTGTAATATAAAGCCTGCTTTTCATCCAGAGTTTTGGAGTGAAATTGTGCCAACTTATTTGTCAGTTCAATATTTTTCTGTGGAATCAATGGGTTGGTTCTTTGCGGAACTCCGGGCTGAAAGAAAAAGGTTTTATCACTGCCCATTTCATGATGATCATCTAATACATGCGGCTGCCACTTTTGAAATTGTTGAATACGATGTTGTGATTCTGTTTGTGTTAACAACAACCAGTCACGATTCAAATCAAACCAGTAATGATTGGTTCGTCCATTGGGAGTTTGTTCATGATGCGAAGCATCATTGCTGTCAGGGTTGTCAATCATGCCTCGCATGGAATTTACATCTGTGATGAAACGATCATAGCCATCGGGATTGATAACCGGATCGATAATAATCAAAGTCTCATTCAATAATT
>JAGRJP010000225.1 GCA_020442665.1 Lysobacterales bacterium | reverse complement strand
GGAGTTTTTGCAATTGCAGTTCCTGTAGCAATCTTTGTGTTCAAAAAATAAGGAGGTTATGAAATGAAAGAAATAATTTTAGCTATTGTAATCGGTGGTGCTTTCGGTTTTATTTTGCACAAAGTCGGAGCAACAAATCCAAATAAAATCGTTGGTTTCTTAAGATTGACTGATTTGCATTTGGCAAAAGTCATCCTGTTTGCAATAGGATTCTCTAGTTTGCTGTTATTTATTCTAATGGCAGCCGGCGTGATTCCGACTTCGCACATTAGTGTGAAATCTTCTTATGTTGGTGTGATTGTTGGAGGAGCTATTTTTGGGATTGGCTTTGGTCTTGGTGGATATTGTCCGGGAACAACACTAGCTGCATTGGGAGCAGGGCGAAAAGATTCGATTTTCATGATTTTGGGTGGTTTGGTCGGAGCATGGGTCTATGTGCTTTTGTATGGCTGGTTAACTGAAAACATGTCTTGGTTGTTTGATAAAATCGGTGGTGGAGCCGTTTCTTTAGCTCAAACCGGTAATGAAAAATATCCTGCTTTGATTGATGGTGTATCCGGCTTGGTTGTTGCCGGAGTGATCGCCATTTTATTTATGGGTGGTGCTGCATTATTGCCAAATAAACTTAGAAAATAACATCAAATTACCAAAAGTTTTTAAAAAGCCTGAATTTTTTTCAGGCTTTTTTTTATTTCATAAACTATTGATTTAAATATTAAAAAATATTTGTTCAAACTCTTTCAGAGTGTTTCAAACTTCATTCAGGATATTCAAACTTCATTTTTGTTTAATACATCTACTTTTTTAAAACTTCGGGGAAACGAAAATGAAAGATATCTTTCACAAGGCTTTATTGTCTTTATTTTTAATTGGCTTTGCATCTGTCAGTTCAGCTTATGTCACAGTCGGTGCAACAGCAGACTGTGACTATAATAACCTTTTTGATGCCTACAGCGATGCCGATCCTTTTGTTAGAGTCACAACAGAGCAAATTCATGATGATCATTTTATTATTAGCAAAACCAAATGGTTTACCGGTGGTTATGCCACTTGTGCTTTTGCAGAAGCTGGGATTCAAGGTGGTGGCTGGACAAGATGGGTTGCTCCGTTTGATGATGTAACTACTGTTGAAATTCATCCGTTAACGAATTCAATCGTGGTTTTTGACAGATTTGATATTTATGGAGGTGTTAATACGGATGCGATTCAAACAGGAGGAGTAGAAGTCCATGGAAATGTAGCATTAACACTTGCGAATAGTAAAATCCATGACCATGAGAGTTACTATGGTGGTGGTTTGTTAATTTATGGTGAGGATGTAAGTGTCATAGCTACAAATACCGAAATTTATGACAATACAAGTATCTATGGCGGTGGTGGAGTATTTTGCTCCTTAGGTGCCAGATTTACATTGATGGGAAATTCCAATATCAGAAACAACGCAGCGATAGGTGGTGCAAATTTAGTAACAGAGCCAGGAAATGGAGGAGGCATATTTGCAGATGATGAGTGTCAGATTACTATAAATAGTGGAGATACAAATGATTTGTTTGCAACAGAGTATGGAATATTAGGAAATACAGCGGCTGGCCAGGGCGGTGGTATTTATTTACAAAATGGTGCTGATGCGGAGTTAAATGGAAATCTGACCCATCCAGCCAGCATTATTGGTAATATTTCTAACTCTGATGTTACTGATGTCATTATTGGGGGCGGTGGAGTTTATGTGAGTGGCGATTCTCAATTCCCCAGCGATGGCACGACATTTACTTCAACCAATGGCAGAATAGAGTTTAATGTTGCTCAACATGCCGGAGCGGGCTTTGCAGTTGTGGGTGGTGGTAGCTTTACAATGAACAGGACTGAAGGGAACTGTTGGGATAATGATAGATGCTCAAGCTTATCCAGTAATTTTGTGGCTGACACCGATCATGATGGAGATGGAACAGCTGCAGCAGGTTATATATACAATGCCAATTCAACGGCAGTGATTTCTCAAACATTGTTGAAAAATAATCATGCCAATGAGTCTGCTTTATTCTATGTTCGCCATTTCGGAAATTTATTTCTTGAAGGCAATGTTATCACTGATAATGGTCCAAATGGTCAGCCTTTTGCTTCTGATTTAATAACGCTTTATGCTGTGACAAATGCAGCCAATCTTGATT
>JAGRJP010000224.1 GCA_020442665.1 Lysobacterales bacterium | reverse complement strand
TTCAACTCCTTGATTGTTAATTGAAAACAAGCTCCTTTTTTGGAAGTTGTAAGCAATTGCAAATCTCCACCATGAAGTCTGGCTAAATCACGAGCCAATCCCAAACCTAAACCGGAACCACTGGCTGTTGTCAATTTGTTATGAATTCGATAAAAGGGTTGGAAAATCTTCTCTGCTAATCTGGACGAAATTCCCTGACCCTGATCGCAAACAATAATAGAAATTTCATTGTTTAAATCTTTTGCATTGATTGATACAACTTCAGATTCTGCAGCATATTTTTCAATATTGGATAATAAATTTCCGATAATTTGTTTGCAAATATCAACATCAATATTAACCTCTTTCTGAATTTGATTTTGTAAGTCAATTTCGATATTTAACCTTTGAAAAGTCGGTTGAAATGGTTCTATCGCTTGTTGTAAAAACTCATCGAAATCAATGCTTACAGAGTTTAACTGCAAGTTGTTTTTTTCGAGTGAATTAAAGTTCAAAACATTGTTTATCAGACGAGTCAAACGCTTACTTTCTTGCTGAATAATAGCTAATGAGCTCCCCGAATTATTTTGGATATTTTGCTTTTCCAGAGTTCTTTCCAATAATTCTCCATGCAGACGGATATTGGTCAGTGGTGTTTTTAATTCATGTGAAACCTGATTGATGAAGCTCAGTCTTTGCATTGCTTCCTGTTGCTCACTGCGTATGATACGATAGAGAAAATAACTCAGCAGACAAAGTAAAATCACCACAGCAGTTATGATAATTTGGAACAGATATTTTGACCAAAGCGTCAATCCCGGAATTTTCGAAAAAAACTGCACACTCCAACCATTCAAAGGGGAATTCAATCCGCTTTGTAGTTGCATTTCCGCCGTTTCAGAAAATTTTTCATCTCCCCATTGGTAAAAACTTCGTCCTTGATTATCCAGAATTCTCACAAATGACAAATCATCAAAAGGCGGTTGTTGGGATAAGAAATAGATAAACTCCGCCATAAACATTGAGTTATTTAATTCCAGAAAATATTTTTTGCTCTTCGAGTTTATCCAGTAAATATAATTTTCTTTTTGTTGGTCATGCCAACTGAACCAACCTTGATTCAACAAGTTTTCCTTTGTGATCTTTTCATCTGCCTGTGCAATATTAGCCAGCCAATGATGAGCATTTCGCTGCTGTAAAACGGATGCAGAACTTGGATAAATCACTGTATCGTTTTCATCAAACACTGTGATTCCATGTAGCAAAGGATTATGTTGAATCTCTTCATCGAATTGTTCAAAACTATAATTTGAGAAAGGCGAAAACCGCTGATTGTAGTTATGAATAGTGTTTTCTATGTTGTTTTTGAATAAATCCAAAGATTGTTGCAAACGATTGATTTGAGTGATGCGAAGTTGCTGATCCTGTTGGCCAATCAGGATAGTGCCCAACCAGCCAACAGCACCCACTGTCAGAGTGAATAATATCAGTATTAACAAATTACTTTTATCATTCATACACTTTTCTTAGTTTTTATCATTATTCTTTTGGTAATCTTCTCTTCTCTTTTTTTGCATGTCTATATTATGCTGTCTCTCACGAGCCATTTTTCTGGATTTATTCCAATTGGCATCATCCAGTGAATCCAGAAGTTGTTCTTCCTGTTTCAGTTGTTCCTGCAATCTCTCAGGAGCATCCGACTGCGACATTTGTCTCGATAGATTAGAAATATTTTCTGCTTGCAGTTCTTTAGCTTCTTTCAGCAAACCTTTATCACGCAATTGTACAACTTTTTTAGAAAGCTCGTTGGCTTCATACGAACTGACATTGTCATAAATTCCGGTGTTTTTGCTTTTCTCTACAACGTCTTTGCGATCGGTGTAGGTCACAGCCACGTCATTTCGGTGTGATAATTTTTGCTGGGATGTCGAATCATTGTAAGAAATTTCAACATCAGCAACCGATAATTGATTACCACTCACTCCTTCAGGAATCATCAGCTCAACTGTCAAATATCTTTGCTGATTTCCGTAAATTTGGCTAAATCGTGTGTTGACGGTTTGACCGGATACGTTTTCGTCACGACCCAGAATTCTTAATGGTTTCACACCATCTTTGCAGATAATGTTGATGTCAATGTCCTGAGCCACAACGGAAAAGATATCTCCCAGCTCAGAATCAAAAACCTTTGACAGCTTGTCTGCATCTTCTACAAAATAATGATTACCATCACTGTGACCCGCCAGTTGTGTCATCAGGTCTTCGTTATAACCCAAACCCAAACCAATAGTTGAAACACCGATACCTTGTTTGATCAGAGCTCTGCCTAGTTCAGCCAGTTCATGAGGTTTACTGGGACCAATATTTGCCATACCATCCGATAAAAGAATTACACGATTGACTTTATTTCTGTCGAGAAATTTTTTGACTTCATAGCTGCCCTGAGTCACTCCGGCAAATAATGCGGTGGAACCACCGGTATTGATGGAACGTACAATATTCAAAAGTTGTGCCGGATTTTGCATGGTCGCCGCCGGCCACAAAACCTGAGCTTCATCATCATAAACAATCAATGATGCCACATCATCTTTATTCAGTCTTGAAATCGCCATTTCTAAAGCCTGTTTTGCCTGCATCAGCTTAATTCCTGACATGGAACCGGACCGATCTAGTACAAAAGCAATGTTGGTTTGTGGACGTTTCACCTTTAAACCATTAGGCAATCCGGTGATATTGATATTGAGATAAGCCTTTTGCGGAGCTCCTGCCAGAACTTTTAAATCCGACAATGCCACATCAAACTCCAAAGATTTAGGGCTCGCAAAAGAGTTTCCGGCAACAAGCAGAACTAATAAAGTGAGTACGATTTTGGTAAGTGTTTTCATTTTTTTCACCACAAGTTAATAAGTGCTGCCAGAATACATCTTTAATTTAAGCGAGTGGTTATGAGCTTGCAAGAGTTTTGTTAGAATTTTGTTAGGTCTGATAATATCACCGATAATGAACCTTTAGTGATGCATATAGAACAGGAATTTCAGAATTGAGCCTGTAGTGAATAAATCTCTCTCTGACGAATAATATATTTTCTTATCAGAGAGAGATTTGAGGAAAAAGATTGTTAAACTTTCTGTTTTAGAAACAGTTTTTGCACCAGAACGTAAAACATCGGAACAAAAAGTATCGCAATGACCGTTGATGCAATCATACCGCCCATAACAGCGATACCAATAGCATTCTGACTGGCTGCTCCTGCACCATCTGATATTGCCAGAGGGGTAACACCAAGAATAAATGCGAGTGACGTCATGATAATAGGACGAAAACGCTGTTTGGCTGCTTTCGCTACAGCTTCAAACAGATTCATACCTTGATCTTTCAACTCCTTGGCAAATTCCACAATCAATATGGCATTTTTTGATGCCAGGCCAACGGTTGTTAACAATGCCACCTGAAAGTAAACATCATTTGCCATTCCGAACAACTTACTGGCAATCACAGCACCCAATACTCCCAAAGGAACCGTAAGGATAACTGCAAAAGGAACAGCCCAACTTTCATATAGAGCTGCTAGCGACAAGAAAACAATCAAGATTGAAAGTGCATATAACATTGGAGCCTGAGAGCCACTCTGTTTTTCTTCATAGGATAAACCAGTCCATGCCAATTCTATTCCTTCAGGCAGTTGATCAACAATCTGTTGTATTTCATCCATTGCCTCCCCGGTACTGACACCCGGAGCTGCACCACCTTGAATATTCATCGAAGACTCACCGTTAAATCGATCCAACTTTGGTGAACCATAAACCCACTCGGTAGTAGCAAAACGATTAAACGGAATCATTTCTCCTTGCGCATTGGCTACATACCATAAAGATAAATCTTCAGGATTCATCCTAAATGGGGAATCTGCTTGCATGTACACTTTTTTAATTTTACCTTTATCCAGAAAATCATTGACATATCGTGAGCCCCATGCAATTTGCAAAGTATTATTAATGTCAGTTAAGGAAAGCCCCATTGCGGCTGCCTTTTCATTATCAATGTTGATTTTAAACTGGGGAACATCGTTCAATCCGTTAGGGCGTACGCCTTGTAATTTCGGGTTTTGGGCTGCTGCTCCCAGCAATTGATTTCTAGCATTCATCAAGGTGTGATGACCCAAACCGGCACGATCCACCAATTGAAAATCAAAGCCTGATGCATTCCCCAGCTCCTGAATCGATGGGGGATAAAATGCAAAAGCACTGGCATCTTTTATTTGAGTGAATGCTCCGTAAGCCTGTCCCGCAATTGAGAACACACTTTGATCTTCCCCAGTGCGTTCAGACCAATCGACCATTCGGACAAATCCCAAGGCAGCATTTTGAGCAGCACCGCTAAAACTGAATCCGACAACCGTAAACA
>JAGRJP010000223.1 GCA_020442665.1 Lysobacterales bacterium | reverse complement strand
CAATTCATCAGGAGTCCTGATTTCATTGATAATGATTGTAAGTCCGCTTTGGATAAACTGCTTCCTGTATAAGAAATTTCATTGGCTTCAAAACCACATGAAATTGCCAAATCGGCTTCTGCCGGAGAACACGCATCAATTCCGCATAAGTTGGTGATTTTTAGAAATGTTAGCAGAGACGTAAAACGATTGGCTTTCATTGCGTAAAAGATTTTGTGCTTATTGTTAAAACCATTCTCGTTAAGAGCCGATTTCAGTCTTTGCAGATTATTAATGATTCGTTTGGAGTTATATATAAAGCAGGGTGTTTCCAGTTGATTGGCGATATGCTGTATATTTCGATTGGCAAATTGTAGTTCATTATTGTGATAATTGAGATCGTCTCTTTCCCACCATTGTTTTTTATTCATAGCTAGGACTCACCGGTTTTTGTTGCATTATTAGGTTTTTCTTTTTTGCCATGAATCCAGCCACGGCAATTCGCTGATCCGCACGAGCATTGAAATTGTTTATAGAGAACATCTTCCGTGCTGGCATAATCCATATACAAAAAACTATTCGCTTTGATTTGGCGTAAGGCTCTTACAGTGCGATTTTTCATATCGACAATGACATTCGGATTGCAGGAGTGCAGCAGATATCCGACAAAGTATAAATCCAGTAAATGATTGGTTTCATCAATTTGTAAAGTGTGTTGAGTGATTTCTTGAGTTACTTCCCCATGTATTTTGGCGAGTAATTCTCCTTTTTTAAAAGATTTATAGCAAAATATTCCTTTGCCTTCGATACCATTTTTATCAACGACTTTAAAGTCTTTTGCTTGTGGAAACCATGGGTCGTCTCCGTATTCTTTAGGATATAACATGATGTTTTCTCATAAAATGTTAGTAAAAAATACCCTTTCTGTGAATTGGAATTATTTCAGCCAAATCAATTTCGCCTTATACTCTTAAAAAAAAAATAATTAAAGTAAAATTTCATCTGCGATATCATTTTATTTACTATTTTTTTGTGTATTTTTTAGCAAAAAAAATCTTTAAAAAACTAATGGTTTAACATGTTGATTTTAAATGGATTTAATTAATAGAAGATAATGGAGTAAAATTAAGGTTGCAACCTCGAAATTTTATATGATAGAAAATGTCACAGCTTCAAAATCAGTAGATTTTTATTTCAAATAAAGGAAGTATTTTGAAAATCAAATTATAATATCGGCTTTATAAATTTTAAATTGAAAATATGGCATTACATTTAACTCAAGCAGCAGCGGAGCGAATTGTAAAATTCCTGCAAAAAGATTCTGAATCTGTGGGTTTTCGCGTGAATGTGGTTAAAACAGGATGTTCCGGTTGGGGTTATGAAGTGGAAATTGCTCATCAAATTTCTGATGATGAGGTGGTTTTTCAGGATAAAGGAGTTGATTTGATTGTTTCACAAGAGGCTTTAGAGTTGATAGATGGAACAGAAATTGATTTTGAACAACAAGGTATCAATCACGTTTTTGTTTATCACAATCCTAAAGCCACCGGTGAATGTGGTTGTGGTGAGAGTTTTACAGTTAATTAGCTTTCAAAATACTTAAATCTTCCCAACTTCATACCATTTTCTTAACCAGCGATCCAGCGGATAGAGAATTTTATAAAATGCCGGTACAACCAGAAGTGCCAGTATGGTTGAACTAATCAGTCCACCAATGATTGATAATCCAACCGGAGAGTTTAATTCGTGTCCGGCACCACTTCCAAAAGCTAATGGAATCATTGCTCCGACCATTGCAAAAGTGGTCATCAAAATAGGTCGGAGTCGTTTTTCACCCGCCTGAATCAATGCTTCATCAATCGTTTTACCTTGTTTAATGGCTCTGTTGGCAAAATCAACTACCAAAATAGCATTTTTACCAACCATTCCCAAAAGCAAAATAATCCCAATCATGACAAATAGTGAAAAATTATTGCCACTCAAACCCAACGCCGTTATAACGCCGGTAAATGCCAATGGCATGGTAATCATAATAATAATCGGTTGCACCAGAGATTCGTACAATGCGGCAAGAATCAGATAAATCAGAATGACCGCCAAGCCAACCGCTGTGCTGAATGAAACAGCAGTTTCTTTCATTCTTTCAACATCCCCTGAAAATGTGTAGTTATAACCTTTTGGAAGAATTTCGGGAAGTTTTTCTTCGACTTGCTCAACAATGCTATTGAGGGGAACTTCTTTCAGGTTGCTGCTAATCATGACTTTTCTTTCCCTGTCAAAGCGATTGACAGAGGCTATAGAACTCCCTTGTTCGATATTAATTAAGCCATCGAGGAAAACATATTCACCATTCGCACTTCTGATTTGGAGTTTTTTAAGGCTTTCCATATCGGCTCTGTTTTGGTCATCAAAACGTAAAGTGATGTCATATTCGCGACCTTTTTCCTCATAGTTGCTGATTTCAATATCGCTGGAATAGTTGGACGATAACAGAGTTGCAATTTGTGCGGCAGTAATTCCAAGTCTGGCAGAATTATGTCTGAGAATAGAAATGGTAATCTCTGGCTTGCCATCCTGATAATCGCTGTCAATATCAACAGCGCCTTCAAAACCACCAAGCATTTGAGAAACTTCATTTGAAATTTCCTTGAGTTTATCAAGGCTGTCACCTGTGATAACGATTTGTACCGGAGCGTTACTGGTTCCTGTATTTATTGGCGGAATTTTCTCAACCGCTAAGGTCATGTCTTTAATAAAGTCTAACTTTTCGCGGTATTGGTTGATAATTTCAACTTGTCCAATGCTACGCTCAATCACCGGTTTTAATTTGATGTAAAGCAAACCTTTGTGTGATTCGTTGGAATCGGTATAGCCAATGCTCAATGCATAGTATTCAACATTTTCATCTTTCTTGATCAGTTCAATGATGGGTTGCATCTTTCTTTGCATTTCCCCTAAAGATGTTCCGACTTCAGCTTTGGCGGTGATTTGAAACTCGCTGTTATCTTCGGTAGGTACAAAATCCATCCCGACATTAAATATTTTACCGGACAGAATTAACAAGGCAAAGGTCACTAAAACAGTGATATATTTAAAACGAATCAACGGCTTGAGAATGGCAACATAGCCGTTATCCAGTTTTTTTAGGTATTTCTCTGTCACCGCATGAAATTTGGATTCTTTGTGTTGTAACACTCTGGCACTCACTGATGGAATCAGCATGATTGCGACCAAATAAGAAATCACCACGCCGGAAGCTACAGTGATCGCAAAAGCGTTAAAAAACTTACCAACCATTCCGCTCATAAAAGCGATGGGAATAAATACAGCCAATAACATTGCAGAAATTGCCAGTAATGAAAAGGCAATTTCATGGACTCCTTCATAAGTGGCTTTGAAAGATTCGACGCCGGATTCCATCTTTTTGCTGATGTTTTCAATCACCACAATGGCATCGTCAATAAAAATACCAATTGCCAATGTTAAACCTATTAATGTGAGTTTGTTCAAATCATAACCAAGATAATTGATAATGGCAAAAGTTCCGATAATTGATGTTGGAATCGCCAGAGCAGAAACAATGGTCGCCGTGATATTTCTAAGAAAAGTGAACACAATAACAATCGCCAGAATAGCTCCAAATATCAAGTCAAATTTAACCTGATTGACGCCTTGCAGAATTTTATCGGATTGATCTTTAATGAGTGTGAGTTCAAAATCATCACCTGCAGTCTCTTTCAAGTTCGGAAAGATTCTTTTGGCTTCATTGATGATTTCGATGACGTTGGTTCCCGGTATTTTCATCAGGTTTAGCATCACACCTTGCTTTCCGTTAAAAGTGGAAATACTCACTTCGTCACTCAATCCATCATAAACCTGAGCGATATCTTGAAGTCGTAAACCGGGGCGAATTTCAATGTCTCTCAATGTTTGAATTGATTTGGCCTCTCCCTGAAATTTAATAATTAATTCCTGAAGATTGTTAATGCTCTTACCTGAACTGGACTGAAAGTTTGCCGATGCAATAATTGTCTGTAATTCTGAGGAAGAAATTTTGTACTTGTTGAGAAGATAAGGGTCAACCATAATGCGTATCTCACGATCACGGTAACCATCCATATCAACATCGCCGACATTGGGAATTCTTTGCAATTTCGGTTTGATTTTTTCATCCACTAATTGCATTAATGTTGATAAGTCTCCGCTTTTGCTACTAATGAAAACACTTATCGCTTCACCGGCAGTACTGATTTTTTGTACTAACGGAGCTTCACTGTCATTTGGAAGAACGACCCCTCCAATCTTTTCCCTGACATCATTTGCAGCAGCTTCCAAATCTCTTTCCAGTTCAAAATGCACCACTACAAAACTCACTCCGGCATAACTGGTTGAAAACAGTTTGTCGATTTGGTTAATACCGGAGACAGCCTCTTCAATTTTGTCAGTAATTTTCGATTCTACAGTTTTAGCATCCGCACCCGGGTAAACTGTTTTAATGGTGATAATAGGAAAGTCAACATTTGGAAATAATGCCAACGGCATAGTTGTGTAGGATTTCAAGCCAAAAATAATTAACGCCATTACTGCCATTAAGATGGTAATTGGTCTGTTTATTGCAAACTTATACATAATTTAACGATTCCTGATTATTTATTCAGTAGCAGACGTAATAATTTTTCCTTCACCAAACATACCGACTTTGATGCCCTCTACAAAAACTTGAGCATATATTTTTCGGTTGTCTTCATTGGCCTGAGGATAAATTCGGTCAATTTTGGCTTTGTGTTGTTTGGAATCACCGTCAACGGTAAATATGAATGAATCACCTATCTTGACTTGATTGTTATACTTTTGATCAAACTCGGCAACGAGAACTCTTTGACTCGGACTTTGTATGGTGAAAGCAGTTTTAATCATCTGTCCGCTGACAACATCTCCCGATTCAATATATCTGTGAGTGATCACTCCATCGAAAGGGGCTGTCAAAATGGTTTTGGCAAAAATTGTTTTTTCATACTCAATTTTTGCAAGAAGACTTTCGTATGCAAGAGCATATTTATCCAGCTGAGATTTGTCGATGAGCTTTTTTGCATACAAATCTTTATGGCGTTCATATTCCAGTTTGGCGTACTTCAGCTCAACCTTGGTTGCGTTGTGTGTAGCAATCAAGTCATCGCTGACCAAAGTGGCAAGAACATCGTCTTTTTTCACTTCGCTCATGATATCCGCATTGATGTCTTTGACAATTCCACTATAACTAAAAGCCAAGTTGGCATTTTGTCTGGCGTGAACGGTAAATGTTGCATAAACCTCTTCTGCAAAGAGTTGATGGCTGAAAAGGAACAGGATAATTAATAATGATTTCTTCATTTTTTTATTTCGATAAGATTAAACAGGGTGTTGATATAATTTTTAAATTCTTTTTTGGTGTCTGTGTTGGTCAGCCAAGCTCTGAGCATAGCTCCGGACTCACTAATCATGATGCCGCCGATGAGGTTTTTGGACTCAGGAATAATTTCATTCTTCTCGATTCCTTCATTAATGATGTCGGTCAGCATGGATTTCATAAATGAATTGCACTCGGCATTAAATTGATGCATTTCATCCGCATTTGAATCAGACAAAGTGATACTGACAAACTCTTTGTAGGTTTCTAAATGTTTGGAATAATCTTTATCCTCTTGGAGTAAAAAATCCATGAGATAAAAAACTTTTTGTCTGGTTGATGTGTTTGAATCAGTTCGAGAAGCGATATCCTGCTGATGCTCAGCCATCAAGTTTCTGATGATTTCATAGACAACATCTTCTTTTTTTGAGAAGTATTCATACACCGTTCCTTTGCCAATTCCTGCGGTTTTTGCAATTTCAGCGACGGTTAAATTCTTTAAACCTTTTTCCAAAAGTAATTCTGTGCATGCAATTGCAATGTCTCTGCGTTTTTTGTCTTTATCTACAATTATAGCCATAAATAGTTTATCCAAAATAATAAATGACCGATGGTCGGTCATTTTTAAATTTTACAGATTCAGAATCTAAATTCAATATTTATTTTGAAATATAAATCAATAACTGAAATTTAACTTGCTGATTAAAGCCGGAGAGATTATTGATAATTCTTTTGCATTTGCTCGATGGTTAATTTGACTTTTTCTCTGAGAGAATCCGGGCTAAGCACCGTGATATTTTCGCCATAGCGTAAAATATCCATCACCAACTCAGTGTCGTTGTTATAAGGCACTTCAAGGAATAACGAACCATCTTTCAATTCCATCAAATTTTGTTTGGAGTGCCATTGCTCTTTGGCAACCCAACCTGCGACTTGCTCCGACACTTTGAGGCGTGCGGTGTACTTCGGTTCACCGGAGAAAATTCCATAAGAGCCACTAAAATGCTCTTTCAGAAGTTTTTGATTGACCTCAATTGCGGGTTCATCGCAAATTTTACAACTGACAATTTGTTCTAATGCAAAGCTACGAATCGCTTCGCGTAAATGACACCATGAATCCAGATACCAGGCGTTTTTGTAGTTCGTTAATTTCAATGGTGAAATGCTTCTTTGGCTGGTTTCTTTTGTTGAGCGAGCCAAATATTCGATTTGTAGTTTTTTACCGTTCTGCAATCCTTGAAAAACTTGTGAAAAAATTTCCGGATCGGCTTTTCGGAACAGTGCATAAATGATTTGAATGTTTCTCTTATCCTTGATGCCGTGTTCTTTCAGCAGATTGGAGATGTTATTTAGCAAGCGTAAAAGAGGTTCTTTCAACAGACCTTTTTGTATATCTTCAAGAAGATGACTTGCCATTAAAAGAGCTTCAATTTCATCAGATTGCAATCTCAATCCGGGCAGTTCAAAGGAATCATCACCATGATAATAAAATCCACCGTTGTTGGCATCGGTCTCAATAGGAGCACCGTAACCATCGCGTAGGTCACCAATGGTTCGATAAACCGTTGCAATGGAACACTCAAGGCGTTCGGCAATGTATTCCTTGCTTATCGGATATTTCGCAGCTTTCAACATTTGATCCAAAAGATAGATTTTATCGTGTTTTTTCATAGCAAACTAAGTTTGGTTTCATTTTGAATTACTAGGCATTTTATACCATAAGTTTACAATGATGTTGTAGAAAAACTTTGCTAAGGTTTGAATTGGTAAATATTATTTTGAAACATAAGAGAGGTTTATACGCATAAGCGATATTGACCGAATTTAAGTAATATCGTAAACTCAAAGATTAAGAATGAAGAGGGATGGAGTCAAATGTACAAAGAAATTATCGATTTCTGGTTTGAAGAAATTGAGCCCAAACAATGGTGGCAAAAAAGCGAGGAATTTGACTCGTTGATTGAAAATCGTTTTGGAACGATACATAAACAAGCCATTTCGGGAGAATTGTTTCAATGGCGAGAAACATCTGTAGGAAGTTTGGCTGAAATCATTATTTTGGATCAATTTTCTCGTAACATGTTTCGTGATAAACCAGAGTCATTTGCTTATGATGCAATGGCTTT
>JAGRJP010000222.1:1800-2650 GCA_020442665.1 Lysobacterales bacterium | reverse complement strand
GTTGAAGGACTTGCCGGCGTTGATAAAGAATTGATTCTGAAAGATGCTTATCGCAATATTTTTGATGGTATCGCTGAAAAGGACTTGAGTTCGGCAATCATCATGAGTGCCAGACAACACATCGAGAAAGACCCGAATTATTCACGAGTTGCAGCCAGATTGTTGCTCGACAGCCTTAGAAAAGAGGCATTATCTTTTCTTTATGGGGAAGAAAGAGAAGCGACTCAATCACAAATGGTTGAACTTTATCCGTCCAGCTTTAAAAAATACATTCACAAAGCGGTTGAATTGGAATTATTGTCGCCTGAATTGACTAATTATGATTTAGATAAACTCGGTCAGGCTATCAAACCGGAACGAGATTTGAATTTCACCTATTTGGGTTTTCAAACTCTGTATGACAGATATTTTATTCATAGTGGCAAAAATCGTATCGAGCTTCCGCAAAGTTTCTTTATGCGCGTGTCCATGGGACTGGCAATCAACGAAGTTGACAGAGAAGAACGCGCCATTGAGTTCTACAACTTGCTGAGTTCGTTTGATTTTATGAGCTCAACGCCGACTTTGTTTAACTCGGGAACTTTACGTCCACAGCTATCAAGCTGTTATCTGACAACTGTTCCTGATGATTTGAAAGGAATATTCAGTGCGATTACCGATGATGCTTTATTGTCTAAATATGCCGGTGGCTTAGGAAATGACTGGTCACGGGTTCGTGGTTTAGGGGCTCGTATTAAAGGTACAAACGGCGAATCGCAAGGGGTTGTGCCATTCCTTAAAGTGGCGAATGACACAGCAGTTGCTGTTAATCAAGGCGGAAAACGCAAAGGTGCTATGTGTGCTTATTTGG
>JAGRJP010000222.1:0-1654 GCA_020442665.1 Lysobacterales bacterium | reverse complement strand
TTTTCGCCGGAAGAAGTTCCGGAACTGCATGATTTATACGGTCAGAAATTCCGTGAAAAGTACGAAGAGTATGAGCAAAAAGCTCAAGCCGGAGGAGTTACAAATTTCCGAGTGATTCAGGCGAAAGACTTATGGCGTAAAATGTTGGGAATGCTGTTTGAAACTGGTCATCCTTGGTTGACTTTCAAAGACCCTTGTAACATTCGTTCGCCACAGCAACACATGGGTGTGGTTCACAGTTCCAATCTCTGTACTGAAATTACATTAAATACTTCAGATGATGAAATCGCAGTTTGTAACTTAGGTTCAGTGAATTTGCCACATCACACAACTGAAAACGGAATTGACTATGAAAAGCTGGAAAAAACCGTAACAACAGCCATGCGTATGTTGGACAATGTGATTGATTACAACTTCTACAGCGTGCCACAGGCGAGACGTTCCAATTTGAGACACAGACCGGTTGGAATTGGTTTGATGGGTTTTCAGGATGCATTGTACAAACAACAACTAGCCTACACATCAGAACAGGCGATTCAATTTGCTGATGAATCAATGGAAGCAGTTTCATATTATGCTTTATCCGCATCCAGTGATTTGGCAGCAGAAAGAGGAACTTATCCCAGTTATGAAGGTTCATTGTGGTCGCAAGGAATCTTACCGATTGATTCCATAGATATGCTGGAAAAAGAAAGAGGACATTTTATTCAAATGGATAAATCCTCGACAATGGACTGGGATCAATTGCGCAAGAAAATTAAAAAACAAGGAATGCGTAATTCCAACACCATGGCGATTGCACCAACCGCGACCATTTCCAATATTTCCGGTGTTTCGCAATCAATCGAACCGATTTATCAGAACTTATTTGTTAAATCGAATTTATCCGGTGAATTTACCATTGTGAACCCATATTTGGTTCAGGACTTCAAGGATTTGGATATCTGGGATGATGTGATGATTAATGATTTGAAATATTTTGACGGTAGCGTGCAGAAAATTGACCGGGTACCGGATCATTTGAAACAGAAATATGCCACAGCTTTTGAAGTGGATGCGGGTTGGTTGATTGAAGCGGCTTCGCGCAGACAAAAATGGATTGATCAGGCACAATCATTAAACATCTATATGAAAGAGCCGTCAGGCAAGAAATTGGATGCCATTTATAAACTGGCATGGGTGAGAGGACTCAAAACCACTTATTATCTGCGTTCGCTGGGTGCAACTCAGGCAGAGAAAAGTGTCGATGAGAGAGGGGACAAGCAACAACAACTCGGATCGGTCGCACCGGCAGCGTGCTCGATATTGGATCCGGACTGTGAAGCCTGTCAATAGAGAGACCTATGTCTCGATTCGTATGACATGAAAAACATGACACTAAAACAGCATCATTGCGTTATAAATCTTGTTAATAATTGATTATTAACTGCGATTTAAGCCTTAGTCTGCTGCTCTATCGTCAGTTTTGTCAAAGTCATAGAATCGAACATAGCTCTCAAAATTTAAATTTTAAAAAATAAATACTATTACTATTCGGTAGCCTCTGATATGATGCTACGGATGTTTTGGCAACTTCGTGGGAGTGATAAATGTATAATTGGGATGATCCTTTAGGTCTTGGCAAAAAAGAAACCAAAGAACAGAAACAGGAAGT
>JAGRJP010000221.1 GCA_020442665.1 Lysobacterales bacterium | reverse complement strand
TTGCTGTCAATTTTTTCAGTTTGTGGCATGAGAATTTTAGCAACCACAATGGCTCCAGGAGCTGCCATAACTGATGCACTGAGCAAGTGCTTGGCATAAAAAGCCTGTTGAACTGGGTCATCCCCACCGAGAAAACTCACATAAGCAGCCAATACACCACCGGCAACGGTTGCCATACCACCAATCATAACCAGCAGTATTTCTGAACGGTTCATACGCTCCAGATACGCTTTAATCATCAAAGGAGCTTCCGTTTGACCGAGAAAGATATTACCTGCGACCGATAAACTTTCAGCGCCGGAAATATTTAAAGTTTTAGTTAATACTACAGCTAATGCTTTAACGATTTTTTGAATGATTCCCAGAAAGAAAAGCACTGATGTTAACGCAGAGAAGAAAATAATGGTTGGCAATATCATGATTGCAAAATTAATCAGCGGACTTTCAATTTGACCGGATGTGAAAGAGTTAAATAAAAAACTGGTTCCGGCTTTGGTGAAATCCATTACTTTAACGAACATTTGTCCGACGGTATCAAAAAATGCAGCAACAAATGGAACATACAGCACGCCGACAGCAATTAGCAACTGCATAAATAACCCGATGCCAACGACTTTCCATGAAATGGATTTGCGATCGGAGCTAAAAATATAAGCAATGACAATCAAAACAATCATGCCAATAATGCCACGAGAAATGGAAGTGAAATTAATCCCCTGTGAAGCAATTAACTCTGTCATTATTTTTCTACCCTAAAATTTGAATAAACATTATAGTTTGCGATAATTTATCAAGTCAAATGAATGTGTTAATTCACTTATACAAACTGACCGCAAGCATGCCCTGATGACCAGGCCCATTGGAAGTTGTATCCGCCTAAATGTCCGGTGACATCCAGAACTTCACCAACAAAGAATAAACCTTTGACGAGTTTGCTTTCAAAAGTTTTTGAGGAGACCTCATCGGTGTTCACTCCACCTTTGGTGACTTCAGCAGTTCGATAGCCTTCCGTTCCATTAGGTTTGATTTGCCAATGATGAATTTGTTTGTGGATTTCTGCTTTTTTTTGTTTTGAAATTTCTGCAAAATTTTTCGAGCGGATTTGGTTGAAAAATAATTCGCAAAGAATAGTGGAGAGCTTTTTACTGAAAAGTTGGTTTAGAATTTGTTCCAACGATTTATTCGAACTGTTTTCAGCAAACGCTAAAACGTCTTCATCAGGTAGCAAATTGATTTCAATAGTATCTCCCGAATTCCAGTAACTTGAAATTTGCAAGATTGCCGGTCCGCTTAAACCACGATGGGTAAAAAGCATGTTTTCACGAAAGCTTTGTCCGTTACAAGTGACAGAAACATCCTGAGACGTTCCGGATAATTCATTGAGAAATTGTTTGAGTTGGTCTGTGATCGTAAAGGGAACCAAAGCTGCTGATGTTGGCATAACAGTATGACCGAACTGTTTGGCAATTTCATAACCAAAACCGCTGGCTCCCATCTTTGGTATTGACAACCCACCGGTTGCAATCACCAAAGATTCGCAGGTAAATAAACCAAGTGATGTTTTGAGCTCAAATTGATTGTCTGTTTTTACAACTTCAAGCACGTTGCAATTGAGTCTGATTTTGGATTGCACATCTTCGCACTCGGATAAAAGCATTTCCAGAATGTCCTTGGATTTGTTGTCACAAAATAATTGCCCCAGAGTTTTTTCATGATAGGGAATATTGTGTTTTTCCACCAAAGAGATAAAATCCCATTGTGTATATCGTGATAATGCAGATTTATGGAAGTGCGGATTCGATCCAAGATAATTTTCCGGCTGAATATCCAGATTGGTGAAGTTACATCGACCACCTCCGGACATCAGAATTTTTTTTCCGGCTTTATTGGCATGGTCGAGTACCAGAACATTTTTGCCCCTTTTGCCGGCAGAAATTGCCGTCATCAAACCGGCAGCTCCGGCACCGATAATGATTACATCTACTTTGTTAATAAATCCACCCTGATAGGCGAGGTGAAAAATGCACCTTTTTCAGTCTGGTGATTTTTAAATTTGGATTTGATTTTTTGCATCAACTCATCGGAGATTTGATGCTCGGTATGAGTGACATTGATGACATTTTGCTCAAATTCTTCAAAGTCTTTAAAAACTCTGGGAGTGTTAAAAAAGATTTGTTTAATGAGTGAAAGTTCTTTTTTATTAATGCTTTCCACAATCGCCTCGAAAGCAGCCTTTCTGACTATTTCTTCATCATGAAAAAGCCTGAGGATTTCATTAAAATCGCCGGCAAAGACCGGTTCGGAAATATAGGCTTTTCCCTTTGGCTTTAATACACGAGAAACTTCAGAAAGAGCTTTTTGCATTAACTCTTGTGGAACATGGTGTAATGACTTAAACATTAAAATAATATCAAAACTATTATCATCAAATGGCAAATCCTGAGCACCAGCCAATATAAAGTCAACATTTGGCAAATCTGAAATTTCCAGATTTTTTTCATGCTGAATAGTATCAACTTCAGTGGCAACAATCTTTCTGTCAAAACCCGTAGTGGCAATCTGACGAGTGATTTGAGCTTTTCCACATCCCAATTCCAAAATGTTTTTGTTATCAAAATCAAGAACTTCATTTAGAGTTTCGCTTTCTGGACAAGTTCTGTCAGAAATTGTATCGGGCTTCATTGCAATCATTGATTAGTGATATTTTCTTTGACAACAGATAACGCTTGTTGAATGCGTTTCAATGTTTCTTCTTTACCAAGAATTTTCATGATTTCATCATTGGCAGGTCCGGATGATTGTCCTGTTAAAGCGACACGAAGCGGTTGTCCGACTTTACCAAAACCAACTTGTAAATCATTGACAGTTTCTTCAATCAATCCATGCAAGTCTGCATTGCTCCAATCGTCTATCTCATTACACTTTGTGATTAAAGTTTGTAATGGTTCAATAGCAGATTCTTTGAAAACTTTTTTAACCGTATTTTCATCGTATTCGGTGATATCCTGCAACAAGAAAAGCGAAGAATCCGCCATCGCATTGATAGTTGTTGAACGAGCTTTGAACATTTCTACAACTTGATTGAGATTTAAGTTCTGAGGAACTTGGATTCCTGAGTCATTATAACGATTTTTCAATAACTCCGCCAAACGAGATGTGTCAGCATTTTGGATGTATTGTTGGTTAATCCAATCCAGTTTGGAAGTGTTGAAAGAGGAGGGAGCTCGATTGACTTTTTTCAAGTCGAACAGCTCAATCATTTCATCTTTGGTAAACAGTTCCTTGTCTTCATAAGACCAACCCAAACGCACCAGATAATTCAATACCGCTTCCGGTAAATAACCGTTTTTGGCATATTCCATCACGCTCACTGCTCCATGACGTTTGGATAAACGAGCACCATCGTCACCCAAAATCATTGGTAAATGAGCAAATCTCGGCAATTCAGCGCCCAAGGCATGATAAATGTTGATTTGTCTTGGAGTGTTATTGATATGATCATCACCTCGTATGACGTGTGAAATTTGCATGTCCACATCATCAATAACCACTGTAAAATTATAAGTCGGTGTGCCATCCGGACGAGCAATAATCAAATCATCCAGTTCCTTATTAGAAGTCGTAATCACTCCACGAACATAATCATCAAAGACCACATCGCCGTCAGTCGGATTTTTAAACCGAACCACCGCATCATCACTGTTTGGCAAGTTTAAGTGACGACATTTGCCATCATAACGAGGTTTCTCTCCATTTTGCATTTGCTTTTCACGAATTTCGTCCAGTCTTTCTTTGCTGCAAGTGCAATAATAGGCTTTGTCCTCGTCTAATAACTGTTGAACTTTCTCTTTATAACGGTCGAATCGCTCTGTTTGAAAATAAACTTCACCATCATGTTCCAAACCTAACCATTCCATTCCTTGAAAAATCGCATCAACCGATTCTTGAGTAGAGCGCTCACGATCGGTATCTTCGATACGCAAAATAAACTTTCCTTTGTTTGCTCGGGCAAAAAGATAAGAAAACAATGCGGTTCTGGCACCTCCAACATGTAAATATCCAGTTGGAGAAGGAGCGAATCGGGTCACAACAGTCATAAAATTAGTATCAAAAATAAATCAAGCGGCATAATACCAAATTGCTTGGTAAATTACATTTAAGCATGAGTTGCTTTGGTGAAATTGTTTATGTTTTTCCAATTAGATAGTTACTTGGCTTTCCATCCATCAGTCTAAAAGGTAAAATTTGCTTTTTAATTAAAAATACAAAATATGAGCGACGAGAATAAAAAATCTCTCAGTTATAAAGATGCCGGTGTGGATATAGATGCAGGGAATGAGCTGGTAGAAAAGATTAAACCGGCCATCAAGACCACAAACCGTGAAGGAGTCATGGGAAGTATAGGTGGTTTTGGCGGTTTGTTCGATTTATCCAAACTGAACTACAAAAGTCCGGTTTTGGTTTCCGGGACCGATGGTGTCGGAACAAAATTAAAACTGGCAGAAATGATGAATGATCATTCAACTATTGGGATTGACTTGGTAGCAATGTGTGTCAATGACATTGTGGTTTTAGGCGCTGAACCGCTATTTTTCCTTGATTATTATGCTTGTGGTCAGTTGAACACTGATGAGGCGGCTTCTGTGATTCAAGGCATTGCCAATGGTTGCAGACAGTCGGGTTGTGCCCTGATTGGTGGAGAAACTGCAGAAATGCCAGGAATGTATGCCAAAGGAGATTACGATTTAGCAGGATTTGTAGTTGGAGTTGTGGAAAAAGACAACGCAATTACCGGTGAAAATATTGAAGAAGATGATGTGATAATTGGTTTGGCCTCATCCGGTCCGCATTCCAATGGTTATTCGCTGATTAGAAAAGTTTTAGAAGTCAGTAATACCAATTTAAACTCTCCAATGGGTGACAGTACCATTGGTGAAAAACTACTGCAACCGACTCAAATTTACGTTAAGCCCATTTTGGAGTTAATAGACTCAGCCGTTGAAGTCAATGGCATTGCTCATATAACCGGTGGTGGATTGTTGGAAAATATCACTCGTGTAATCCCTGATGGTTTAGCAATCACTTTAAATTTATCGTCATGGCAAATGCCTGAAATTTTTAACTGGTTGCAGGAAAAAGGCAATTTATCACAAACTGAAATGCTGAGAACATTCAATTGTGGTATCGGAATGGTTGTTATTACCAAGAAATCTGATAGTGAAGAATGCATGAAACAACTCCACCTATCAGGAATTGATTGTTGGGAGATTGGTTTCGTTCGTTCTCATGAATCCAATACCGCTGAAGTGGAATTAAGAGACTAATGTCTTCTCCGCTCAAAATTGCTGTTTTTATCTCAGGAACAGGGAGTAATCTGGGATCGATTATTCGTAATCAGTCAAAATACAACTATCAAGTGGTTTTGGTTGTTAGCAATAAAGAATCTGCTAAAGGTTTGGACTTTGCCCGTGAACCCAATATTCCGTTTTATACATTTCAATGGAATAAAGAAGATAAAGAACTTTGGCATTTACAAGAACAAATTTCCCTACAGCAATGTGAATTGATTGTTTTAGCCGGTTTTATGAAGATTCTGCCTGAACCATTTACAAAAGCGTATAAAAATAAAATCATCAACATTCATCCGTCATTGTTACCCAAATATCCGGGATTGCACACTCACCAGAGAGCACTAGACAATGGTGATGAATTTCACGGAGCAACAGTTCATTATGTCAATGAAGAACTGGACGCCGGACAGCGAATCTCACAAACTATCATTGAAACAAAAGGCTGTAATGATGCAGATTCTTTAGCAACACGGCTTTTAGTCAGGGAACATTCACTTTTCCCGTATACAATAGGACTTATTGCTGCCAATCGTGTAACATGGCAAAATGATGAATTGTACCTTGATGGTGAAAAATTAACGGAACCGGTAATTTTTAATGAATAAACCAATACTCATATTATTTCTTTTTCAGTCTTTCTCGTTATCAGCTTTGGATTTGTTCAAGGCCGATTATAAGGTCTTTAAAGATGGAAAAGAAATCGGCTACAACACATTACAACTCAGTCAACAGGGCGCTGATTTTGTGATGTCTGATAAAACAGACGGAACTCACGGAATGGCATCATTTCTTGGGTTTAAACGCTCAGAAGAAACTGTATTTTCAGATGTGGATGGCGTATTTCATCCAAAATCCTACAAAATGACGCAAAAAGTAGCATTCAACAAACGCACCTCTGAATATCAAGTTGATACTGAAACTAAAACGATTCAAGGAACAACAAAAGACATTCAGTGGCAATTAGAAATTCCAAAGGATGCTTATAGCACTCCAAATTTAGTGAGCTTGAACTTAGCAAACGATATATGCGATGGTAAAACCGATTTGAGTTATCCAATATTGAAGAATGGTGAAATCAGCTCGTATCAATTCAAAATTATCAGAGAAGAGAACGGAATTGTTGAAATTGACAGAGTTCATTCAAAACCATCCAGAACAACCAAAACCTGGCTCGATAAGACTCGTCAATGTCTTCCTGTAAGAACTTATCACAAGGAAGAAGATGAGGATGCTGTTGAGACAAAATTAATCGAAATAAAGTTTAATTCATGAGTTCGTTTTACTGGTACGATTTGGAAACATTCGGTATCAGTCCGCAGTACGATAGAGTAGCTCAATTTGCCGGAATTCGTACCGACACGAACCTCAACCCAATCTCAGAACCGGATATGTTTTACTGTAAAACCTCTCTGGATACATTTGTTGACCCTGAGTCGTGTTTAATCACAGGAATCACTCCGCAAGAATGTAACTCCAAAGGAATGAGCGAAAGAGATTTTTTTGAAAAAATCAATCAAATTTTCAGTCAACCTAAAACTTGCGTGACCGGATTCAATTCCATGCGTTTTGACGATGAGTTTATTCGTTACGGTTTTTATCGCAATCTGATTGACCCTTATTTACGAGAATGGGCGAATGGCAATAGTCGCTGGGATGTGATTGATTTGCTCAGAGCTTGTTATGCATTGCGACCGGATGGTATCAACTGGCCGGAACATGAAGCCGGAAAACCTAGTTTTAAATTAACGGATTTGACAGAGGCAAATAACCTGACACATACAGCCGCACATGATGCATTGAGTGATGTGGAAGCAACCATTCAGATAGCCGGTTTGGTTAAAAAACATCAACCTGATTTGTTTGCCTATGGCTTGAAACTCAGGGATAAAAACTATGTCAAGAGCTTGCTTAACTGGCAATTTTTGAAACCGATTGTTCATGTTTCCAATAAAATTCCTGCTGAAAGAGGTTGTTTGGCAATCATGTTGCCATTAGCCGTCCATCCGACCAATTCCAATGGTATTATTTGTTATGATTTAGCTTTTGATCCTGAGGATTTATTTGAATTGGATATCGAAGATATTCGGGATCGTATTTTCACACCTCAAGACGAACTTCCCGAAGATTGTCCTCGTATCCCTTTAAAAACCATTCATGC
Organism: Lysobacterales bacterium; assembly: GCA_020442665.1. Lineage (GTDB taxonomy): Bacteria > Pseudomonadota > Gammaproteobacteria > Xanthomonadales > Marinicellaceae > NORP309. The sequence continues at coordinate 2,306 of JAGRJP010000221.1, read as the reverse complement.
CAATAAATCTCCATTTGTGGCTCCTTTAAGTGTGTTAAAGGATGTGGATTTAAGAAGAATCTCACTTGATTATTCGACAAACAAAGCAAACTTGGAGAAGTTTAAGGAATTTGGTGATGTTTCGGCCAAAGTTGCAGAAGTTTTCAATCAGCCATTTGATTCTGATAACGAAGACGTCGACGCCATGCTTTATTCGGGCTTTTTCACACCACAGGACAAAAGCGAGTTTAACAAGATTCGAGGAATTAACATCAGCGAGCTACAAAAATATAAGTTCAATTTCAAAGATAAGCGAGCCAATCAATTATTGTTTCGTTATCGAGCCAGAAATTGTCCTGACAGCCTGACAAGTTCAGAAGCCAGTCAATGGCTAAATGATATTCAAACCCGAATGACTTATCGTTTTGGAGAAAATGCGGCATTGTTATTTGAAAAAATCCATCTGTTACGAATACAAACTAGCAATCCTTCTCAACATATCATTTTGGATGCTGTTGAGGGTTATGCAAAAGACCAACTCACTCAGTTGTAAGTACATTGTTTTATCTGAGATGAACAGGAGTGCTAGATTTCAAATAAAGAAAAAATATTTGTATGCCAGAATCAAAGTGAATATGTGATTTATATAAAGCTAATTGCAGATAGGGATTATTCGATACTTATTATTGATTTTACTATTTTTAAATCAGATAATGATTGACGATGAAAAACAAACTTTATAGTTGTATCTTATTATGTTATCTGTCACTTGGGTATTGTTTAGCAGATAGTGACACAGTGCCTTATCTCTATGTACTTGGAATAGCGCAAGATGCCGGATATCCGCAAGCTGGTTGCTATAAACCTCATTGTCTTCACGGTTGGAAAGATAAGGAACTTCGTAAACCAGTAGTTTCATTGGGACTAATTGACCCGAAGTCAAAAAAGAAATATATGTTTGAGGCGACACCTAATTTCCCTGAGCAATTGTACGAGTTGGAAGTCGAAGCTCCAACGAGTGAGTATGAATTTTCTGAAATCTTCTTAACTCATGCACATATTGGTCATTATACTGGTTTGATGTTTTTAGGGCATGAATCTATGGGAGCAACTCAAGTTCCTGTTTTTGCAATGTCTAAAATGTCGGAGTTCTTGAAAACAAATGGGCCTTGGAGTCAGTTAGTCAGCTATCAGAATATTGCAATCAAACCAATTCTGCATCAGCAAGAAGTTGATTTAAATACAGTTAAAGTGACTCCTTTTCTGGTTCCTCATCGTGATGAGTATTCAGAAACAGTTGGATATAAAATACAAGGTCCTAATAAATCTGCGATTTTTATACCGGATATCAACAAATGGAATATTTGGGAAAAAAGTATTTCTGAAATGATTAAGTCGGTGGATTATGCACTCATTGATGCTACTTTTTATGCAAATGGTGAAATTCCGGGTCGGGACATGTCTCAAATTCCACATCCTTTTGTGATAGAAACGATGCAAACACTTCAACATTTACCAAAAAGTGATAGAAACAAAGTTTGGTTTATTCATATGAACCATACTAATCCACTACTTAACTCAGAAAGTCCCGAAAGCAAGCACGTCAAATCAGAAGGATATAATATTGCAAAAGTGGGTGTTAAAATCGAGTTATAACTTAATCATTCAAGCATAAAAATGCCAGTTTCTTTAAAAAATGAAATAATTTCTTTTTTAGTGTGTTTGCTCTAGAAATTCTCCTTAATATACACCACAACGAAACAATAAACACATACATTAGTGGTGGATAAGATGAAAAAAGAACTCAAAAATTCAATCAATAACATTTGGTTAGCTGGCTTAGGTGTTGTGTCTTTGGCACAAAAAGAAGCTGTTAAAGCGTATGACGCTTTATTGAAAGAAGGCAAAAACTTGGAAACTAAGTCGAAGAAAACTGTTAAAGAAGTATCAGGTAAAGCTGAGAAGAAATTAAATACAATTCGTAAAGTTGCTGACAAACAGTTCAGTAAAGTTGAGAATTTGTTTGAGATTCGTATCGAAAAAGCGCTGAAAAAATTTGAAATTCCTTCAGTTAAAGATATAAAAGCTCTGACTTCTAAAGTGGATACTCTTGTAAAAGAATTAAACAAGAAAGCCGCTTAATCACAAATTCGGGCATTTGCCCAAGTTGTGTCCCCTATGCAGCCAAGGAAGGTTGCATTTTTTTGCCCCAAACAATATTATTTGTCAGGAAACTTCTCTCGGAAACTATTTTTAAATTTTTCGGATAAATTCGATTTCATCAAATCAACCTCATCAATTATGGCGATTTGTGGATTGATTTTTTT
>JAGRJP010000220.1 GCA_020442665.1 Lysobacterales bacterium | reverse complement strand
TTCAAAGTGATTAATTCCATAATGGCGTTCATAGTTTTTAACCACATTTTCCAATTTCTCAATCGATTGTTGCATTTCATCATTCAAAAAACTCAACTGTGACATCAACAAGTCAATGTGTGCAGTCAACATGTGTTGTTCACTAAAGTTGGAAACAGCAATTTTTCGAGCCATTTCAGCATATTCACGAGCTTTTTCAACCTGACCGGAAACGCGAAGGAAAAATCCATAGTTGAGGTAGGTTTTTGCAACTAAAGGATGATTATCACCATAAATTTGTTTTTGAATTTCTATCGTTTTATTGTGGATACGATGCAACTCTTGTTCCGGCAATGGACTCATATTTCCGTATGCCGCTGCCAGTTTGTATAAAATATTAGTGCTGGTTGTTGAAATTTCTGTGTTTGCATCATTGCTTTCTTCGAGAGCCTTTTTCAGGATTTCTACAGCTTTGAGTGTTTCACCGGATTCATCATAAATTTCTGCAAGAACCAGTCGGCTGGAGATTTTGTCTTTCAGAGTTGCAGAATTATTTCCAATAACCGTATTCAGCTTTGAAATTGCTTCTTCAAAATTTCCCTGTTTATATGATAGCAAGGAACTCAGTTGAGAAAATAAAATCTGCTCACTCATTTGCAAATTTGAGATTTGACCTTTTAAAAATTTCAATTCGGCTTCGGCTTTTTTATATTCGTGCTGTTCCAAAAACAGCCTAACAAGTTCCATCCGTGCCGAATAATTGCCTGAATCACTTTTTATGGAATTACTTAATAATTTTTCGGCTTCACTATACTGCCCGATTTTTGAGAGAGCTGATCCGATGGTTAGTTCAAGTGCAGAACTCAATTCAGAATCATTAAATGAGGTTTCCAGAATTTTAACTTTGGCATTCATTAAAAGTTCTTTCACAGAAACTTCTTTGCCTTTAGTAACGTCAGGGTCGTTCATTTGTATCGAATCAATCAAAAAGTTGGTCACTTGATTAGCTTTGAGTGCTTCTTGTTGAGCTTTATTTTTTTCCTCAACAATGACTTTGATACCGATGATTAATGAAAAGATTGAAGTTGCAACTACAAAACTTAAAAGCGGATTTCTGATTATTGATTTAGTCAGAAGATACAAATTGCTTTGCTTTCGAACGGAAACAGGTCGTAACTCAAGATAAGCGTTCAAGTCATCAGCAAGCATCGCCATTGATGAATATCTTTTACGACTATCAACCATTAGTGCCTTTTGTAGAACCAAACTAAGGTCTTTTTTAAGTCTTAGTTTTGTCATTGTCTGAGCGGTCTTTTTTTCAAAAATATCTGAGTCGAATTTTTGTTGTGGGTTGATACAATCCGAGTTTGATAGTTTTTGATTTCCTGACAATAACTCGAGTAATGTAATTGCCAAAGAAAATACATCGGTATTAGAGGTTATATTTTCGTGATTAATTTGTTCCGGAGAAGCATAATCAGGGGTGAAAATTTTATTTGTATATGCGGAATCCTCTAAATCATCCAATTGTTCAAATGATGCAATGCCAAAATCGACCACTTTGGGATTTCCCATTGAATCTATTAAAATATTATTGGGTTTAATATCTTTATGAGTGATTAAGTTCTGGTGAGCATAATCAACCGCCTGAGCCACTTTGATAATAAGCCTGAGAATTTGCTTTTCTGATAGTTTTTTATCAACAACATATTGGCTGATTGTTTGGGCATCCTCAATGTAGTCCATGACCAAAAAAGGAATGCCATTTTTACTAATCCCGCCGTGGTGAAAAGATATTATGTTTGGATGACTGAGTTTAGAAAGAGTGATTTGCTCTCTTTCAAACATTCCTCTCAGAGAATCAGAAATATCGCCTTCAACAATGGTCAGAAGTTTTAAAGCTACATATTTTTGAATATCACTATTGCGTCGTTTCGCCTTGTAAACATTTGACATTCCACCTTGCCCGATTCGGTTTATAAGGTGATATTCTTCAATGTTTTTTCCGCTTAAATCCTCTGACTCTTCTCCAGCGACTTGAAAAAAAACCAAATCAGGTTCGTTGATTAAGGTATCTTCATCACTTTGTGATTGAATCAAATTGATTAGTATCGGTTTGACTATTTCTTCAATTGAAGTGTCACTTGTTATCTGTGAGATTGCTTTATCTTTTGGGAGATCTATGTATTGTTCAAAAAGCTCTCTAGCCTTCTTCCAGTTTTGCAAAGAATCACTACTGTTCATCTTTTTTCATATCATTGGAAAGCGTGATGATAAAAGATTTGGTCATGTTCCATTTACGAATAATTGTTCTTTTGGAAACTTCGTTAATATCAGCGATTTCTTGCAAGCTGTGACCTGAAAAGAATCTCAACTCCGCAAGTTCTGCCATTTCTTCGTCAATCAAATGCAGTTTTGAGATGATTTCATCAATTTCTAAAAGTTTAAAATTGATATCACTATCACCCATCACTTGTGTTATTGGCTCTTGGCTGATTTCACCGGCTCTTTTTAAACGAACATTTTTACGAACATTATCAACTAAGAACTGGCGCATGCATCTGGCAACGGTACAAATGAAATGTTTACGGTTTTCAAAAGACATTTCTCCCGGTTTTGCCAGTTTCATGTAACACTCATTCACCAAAACAGTGGGCGTGATAGTTTGTCCCTTGTTTAAACGGGCTAATTGTGAATTTGCCAGCTTCTTGATTTCAGGGTACATTAAATGAAAGACACGATCTAAAGTGTCTTTGCTGTTAACCTTACTGGCAAGAATTTGAGTGATTTGATTATTCATAAAGTGCTATTCTAGCATATAAACATGACTGAAAAATTAACAGTGAATTGTAATAGTTGATAATTGCATCACAATATTTTTCGGCAAGTATAACGATGTTGGTACTAATTAACGTGCGTAGATAGACAAGATGATATTACTGAATTAGAATTTATTGGCTATTTTCAAAGATTGCTATGCAAGACAATTTCACTCAACAATTAAACGAAAAGGAAAATCTGGAAATTTCTCCTGAAGTCTATGCTGAATTAGTAAAAATTGCTCGTTCAAATCTGAATAGGAATAAAAGACACCAAACATTGGATACCTCTGCATTGGTGAATGAGTCTGTTTTAAAGTTTTATCAAAGTAAAAAAGATTTCTTTTCCTCCAGAGGTCATTTTTACGCACTCATGTCGAAAATCATGCGTTCACTTGTCATTGATTATGCACGAAAAAAAAGCAGTGAAATTCATGGTGGCGATCTCAAAAAAGTCACTCTAACCAGTCTTTATGATGAAGGCGCTTCGGTACCAATGGAGTTTAACCATGTTCTGGATATTGATAATGCAATGTTAAAACTAGCAGAGTTAGACTCTCGATTGGAGCAAATGCTGATGATGAAGTTCTATGGAGGGTTGACTTTACCTGAACTGGCAGAAAGTTTTTCCACCTCAGAAAGCACTATCAAGAGGGAACTGAGAATTGCCAGAGCTTTTGTGCAGTCACAGTTAAAGGAATATTCAGAAATTTAGTTTAATTGTCCCCCTGTAATCGAATCAGATAAGATTCTGATTGCTTTACGAATGGTTAATTTATCATTGGGAAAGTTCATAAATAAGAGATTGATGGTATCTAAAATATTCTTTGCTGAAGTATTGTCACCATTCAGCAATTTAATTTTGCTTTCAATCAAAGCCATATAAAGTTGGTATGTGGGAGATTGTTCGAACTTGGGTTCCAGTTCCTGATAAAGCATTTCAAATTGTGATTGTAATTGTTCAATAGGTTTATTGCGACTCAGGTTAATGAATAACTTTGCAATATGATAATAAGTAATTTGTTCATAACCATCTAATTCCGGATCATTTAGACTTGCTTGTTCTATTATTTTGAAAAGCTCTTGTGCTCTTGTATTGTTATTTAATAATAAATTCAACAGTGTTTGGTAGGTTAAAATTTCATACTGATAATAACGGCTATTCGATACTCTATTTACATAAAACTGATATGATTTGCTGTAAAGCTCGTCTGCGATTATGCTTTCCCCGGCTCTTTGAGCCATATCGGCAGCAGATTTGAGATATCTGCCATGTTTAATCGGCAGTAGCTCATAACTCGATTCCATTAATTCAACTCTTTTGAGTCTGTATTCAAAACTCTGATGGGATTCACCAAGCTTTGAAAAGAAAAATGCTTTCAGTCCATAATGTGAACCTAACCATAAAGGGATATCTTTTTTCGGCAATTTCTCAAGGTGTTGAGGAATCGAGTCAATTAACTTTTTTGCAGTTTCATAATCTTTCTCAAAGATATAACTTAAAGCTAGATTGTGAGTTGTTTGAATTGTTAGTTTATCATTGGGTGGATTGGTGTTTTTTGCAATTACAATAGTCTTATAAATATAATCTCTGGCTTCCTTCTTTCGGTCAAGATTAATTAAATTTGCATTCATATCGGCATAGATCTCAGCAATTTCTTCAGAGTCTATCGGGTTTCTTTTCAAAGCCAAGGCTTCGGCTTTTTTAGTAACGTCTAATGATTTTTGCCATTGATGTTGTTTATGAAAGATGTCTGACTTTATCAGTAACAATTGGATGCATGATTTGTTTTGCTCTCCAACCTCGAGAATACAATTTTGCAGATGTTTTTCAATGAGGTCGCCGGATTCTTGCAACTTTCCCAGTGATATAAGGCTTTTGTGGATAAGAATCAATAATTCCTGTTTAACTTCTGAATCAGTAAACTCCTCATTTTCGATGTCATTTAAACCCTGAAATAACAAATCCTGAGCTGTTAATTGGGTGCTGTTGCTCATTGGTTTGGCTTTTTTGAAGAGGTTTTTAAGGAAATTGGACACATGATTGGCTTTCTCTGACTCCAGTTCGGCGATGTTTTTTTGAAACGCAGCTATATTGGCTTTATTTATCGAGTAGATTGTTGAAAAAACTAATGCTCCAAGTGTGATTATTGTTAAAAAGGCTGTTGCTTTATTTCTTTGAACCAGTTTTCTGAATGTATAAATTGGGCTTGGCTTACGAGCTGAAACAGGTTTGTTTTGCAAGTAATTATTTAAATCATCAGCAAAAGCCTGAACCGATGTATAGCGTTTTTCGGGCTCAATTGATAAGGCTTTGAGCAAGATGTTTTCCAAATCACCTTTAATTTTTGTGGTTTGTATCTTCGATAACTCCGGAAAAACAGCTTTGGAGGAATCCGTCCGTTCAGTTACACGCATGACTTTTCCTGAAACCAGTTTTTGCTCCCTTTCCAGTTGTGTTTCATGTTGATAAGGATGAAATCCGGTGATGAGTTCATAGGCAATAATTGCTAAAGAAAACAGATCACTGTGTGTACTGACGGGCTTGCCTTGAATTTGCTCCGGACTGGCATAATTCCGGGTCATGATTTGAGTGGCGGTTTGATTCGCTCTGATTTCATCCTCTGGATCAAATAATTTGGCAATTCCAAAATCTAGTAATTTCACTGTTCCGTCATCGGTTACCAAAATATTTGCCGGTTTTAAATCCCGATGGAGGATTAAATTTTGATGAGCAAAGGTTACGGCTTTGCAGGTTTGAATGATTAACTCAATTCTGGCGTTGAGGTCAGGTATATTTTTAACACAATATTTATCAATTGTTTGACCTTCAATATATTCCATTGCCAGATAAGGTCGTCCTTCTTTAGTTGTTCCTCCATCCAATAATCGAGCGATATTGTTATGAGTCAATTGAGCGAGAATTTGGCGTTCATTCTCAAAACGAAGTTTCATTTCTTCGTTGAAGTTATGGTTTGGAAGTTTAAGCGCGA
>JAGRJP010000219.1 GCA_020442665.1 Lysobacterales bacterium | reverse complement strand
TCCCTATATATATTTGTGATATGTTTCCAAATATATTATATATTTTTATAATTCATCAAAATTTTAGAAAAAACTTCATAGAATGAAACTTTCAGAGTTTATCAGAAACTTTAGTTCCAACCGTTTATCCAGATATGTTTTCTGGATTTGCTTTGTTGCCGGTTTTATCTACGGTTTAATTTCATTAATTTTCTGAAAGGATAAAACGGTTAAGATGAAACTATGCATAGAGAATAAACTCCCTGAATTCGGGAGTTTATTCAATCAATTACATTAGTTTTGTTGATTCAATGCAGTATCAAACTCCTCTTTTGCATGTTGAAACTGATCGTAGGATTTTTCAACATACATCATGACTTCGTCGATATAACCATCGGTAGAAGCTGACCAAACACGATTGATATAACGCTCACCGGCAGCAAAACTGGACATAATGTCTGCATAGTGCTGTAAACCGAAGAGGTGTTTCATGCTTTCACGAGCCTCGGCAAAATTGAGCAAATCATCACGGAACAACTTATCAATTTCAAATCTCATATCGTAGGTCGGAACTTTGTCTTTACGGCCGTTTAAATCAGAAAGATTATTAATAATGTTGTTCAATGATTCAATCAGAATCTTTTTGTTGTTTTTTAAAACATCACCATGCTTGTTCTCTTCACTGGAGATTTTTTGAAACCAGAATGCAGACGCAAATCCAATAAGTAAAACCGGAATAAAATACATCCAATTGACGTGTTCTTTATCTAAAGAAGTTAAATAAGAACCTGCCAGAAAAGAAAATGCAACTAATAAGAATGATAACTTTTTCATATTAACCTCCGGCTCCACTAGAAATGATATAAACGGCTTTTCCGACTCCGACTAATGCTTCTCCAACGATTAATCCGGCAGCAATTGGAATGCCTTTGCTTTCAGACCAACTTTTGCCCATTTTGCGATCAACGATTTCACGCAGCAATGTTCCAATCGAATAGGTTAGAACAATATCAAAAGGTAAATAAAAGCCTAAGCCTACAGTGATTCCAAGTCCCGCTTGCAGAAGAGATAGAAGCCCTCCTAATATTGCTCCGGCTACGTATTTTTCAGTTGGAATATTACCACCGGTGATACCTTCAATCATTGAAGCAAGTGCTTGGCCTTGAGGAGCTGGTAAATCATCACTTCCGAAAGTATAAGCTTCTCCTAAAATAAAGATTAGAACAATTATGACAATCGGTCCCAGCCACGCACCCATAAATTGTCCCAGTTGCTGCTGTCTTGGTGTTGCACCAACCAGATAACCGGTTTTTAAATCCAGCATTAAATCAGTTGCTTGGCTCATTGCTACACAGGTCGCTGCGCCGACTGTCACTGCCGCAACAATGGCTTGAGGTGTACTCATTCCGCCAAATGTTTGGGTTATCATGATTAATAATGTAACAGCAATGAGAGTCATGCCTGAAAGTGGAGACCAATTAGTACGACCAATAGCCTCAGAGAGAATAATTCCTGCCATCCAAATCCATAATGTACCAAGAATCGCCATCAACAATCCTCTGATGATTCCTGTTTCTTGTGCTGAAGTGATTGCCATCACACCAAGTAAGATTGCCGCTCCAATAATTGCGAGATAAAGCAGTTTGATAGGCATTTCATCTTTGCTCATTGCACTTTCAGTTTTGGCCGAAGATTGCATGGATTTAATAGCCGATTTAATCAGTGGTAAAGCAAACATCACTCCGACAATAGCTCCCCCGATTAACATGCCAATTCCTGTTGGTCGGAATAGCATGAGTCGCAGTTGATTTGGATCGGTAATTTCGGCTCCGGTTGTCGGGTCGGTTGGAAACATTCCGGTTAAGTCCAGTAATGGTGCAAGCACCCAATAACAAACAAATCCTCCGATAATGAAAGCCAACCCACCACGGCCTGCAATAAAGGCTACGCCGATTGTCATTAGTGAAAGATACCACGTCCCGTTTAAATAATCCGGTAGTCCAAGCTGATCAAATAATGCCCAGTACTCTTTACCCGTATAAATCGAAATAAAATGTACAATTCCTGAAATCAACATCGCACCAATCAGAAGCATGGCTTTGTTAATTCCTGCACCAGGAGACTTCAAAATGGATGCCACTGCTACACCACCCGGATAAGTCAGGCGTTCATAGTCAATCATTTGTTTTCTTAACGGAATAATAAATGCAATTCCCAAAAATGCTCCGGCGATGGCACCAAATGTGAGGACATACGGATTGAATTCCGTACCATAACCGAGAATGAAAATTGCCGGCACGGAAAACATCATACCGGAGGACGCACCATTGACCGCTGATGCGACAGTTTGCGTGACATTGTTTTCGATTATGGAACGACGACGTAACAAACCACGTAAAATACCAAATCCCAAAATAGCTGCCAGTTCGGAACCTTCAATTGAAAACCCCAGTTTTAACGAAGCATAACCAATTGACACAGCCAGTACAACACCTAAAAAGTAACCGACAATAACTGCATGAGGAGTTAATTCAGGATAAGCTCCTCTGGTAATTGGTCCTGCATGATTTTTTGAAACATGTTCAGACATTTATTTCTCCTGAAAAAAGAACAAATGATTATACATGAATTTGTTTTATGGTTAATATTATTTTGCAAAATCTTTTAAGCATGAGAAACTCATGATAAATTACTATTTATGGATTTCAAGATAAATTACCTGTTACTGTTAATGGCTCTTCCTGTGACTGCTGTTTTGTTAATTTTAATGAGGCAGATAGCGAGCCAGTTGAAATTAATGGATGTTCCTGAGCAGAGAAAAATACATTCCCACCCAATTCCTTTGGTTGGCGGGATTGTCTTGTTTATTGTTTCAGCAATTATTTTATTGCAGTTGGATGATGTTGACTTGTTTTCCAAAGTTCTGTTGATTTCCACATCATTTGTTGTTTTGGTAGGATTATTGGATGACGTTTTTCAGTTAAGTGCTTTTTGGCGGTTTCTGGTACAAATTCTCGCTTGTTTAGGAGTGATTTATTTTTCCGGCGTTAAATTGAATACTTTTGGTGAGCTTTTATATCCCGGTTGGGATTTGCAGTTGGGCTATTTGGCAATACCGATTACTGTTTTTGGTGTGGTTGGTGTCATCAATGCATTAAATATGTCCGATGGAATTGACGGTTTAGCTGCCTTGAGTTTTTTTATACCAACTTTGACATTGGCAATGATATCTGAGGTCAGCGGATTAAGCGTTTGGTTATTATATGTCTTGATTGCTTTGTTGGTATTTGTATTCTTTAATCTGTCGGAAAAATACAAAATTTTTCTGGGAGATAGCGGTAGTTTGTTTTTAGGTTTTGTATTGGGTTGGTTGTTGGTGGTTTATTCTCAGCTTAACTTTTATCAAGGACAATCGATTTATCCGGTAACAGCACTTTATCTGGTTGGTATGCCAATCTATGATACTATTTACGTTATGCTAAAAAGAATATCAAGCGGAAAGTCTCCATTCAAACCGGATAAAACCCATCTTCATCATTTGTTTATATCCAAAGGATATAGTCAATCTCAGGCTTTGCTGTTTATTTTGTTGTTACAAATCATGATGATAGCCATTGGTTTGTTGTTTTTACGTTTTAGAGTTGCTGAATATATTCAATTTTATACTTTTATTTTGATGTCAGTGGTTTATTATAAAACAATGAGTTATCAGTGGGTTAAAAGGAATATAGAACTATGAGTGTGTTTCATGCCGGAGAAGGCAATAAGCGACAGGGTTTGTTTTTTGTGATTTTTTGTTTGGTGGTGTTAATCAATCCATTTCCACTTGGATCAAACCGTGTGTGGGCATGGTCTTTTGAAGCAATTATTGTTTCATTGCTTTTACTTTCAATGGTGTTGTGTTCGTTATTTTCCAATAAATGTATCAATTGGTCTCCATTAAAGCGCATGAAAACCGAACTTGTTTTGATTGGGAGTTGGTTTGTTGCGAATTTGCTTTATCTGATTCCGTTGCCTTTGGGTTTACTTGAGATATTGAGCCCGACTGTTGCTCAAGCCTATAAAAATATCGGTGTTGAATCCGGATATCTGACTTTGGATTTACATGCGACATTTTCAACTTTGATGTTGAGTTTATATTATTTGAGTGTTTTTGTCCTTGGAACATTACTCATCAATTCTCGTTACCGGATTAAGGTGATTCTAACGCTTTTTGTGATTTTGGGGTTGTTTGAAGCAGTTTATGGAATGTATCTGGTATCAATGGATAAAACCGGAACTTTGGTACAAGTGACAACAGTTACACCAAATAATGCTTCCGGGACTTTTATCAATAAAAATCACCTGGTTGCATTTTTATCAATCTGTTTTATGAGCGGGTTGATGTTGCGTCGAATTTTGAATCGCAAAAACAGCGAGTTTGCTAACAGCAGCTTCAGAATCAGATTTGTACGATTTGTGAGTGACCCGCTCAGATTGCTGGATTTTTGTTTGTTCTTAATTCTTGCCGGGATTTGGAACACGCATTCCAGAGCCGGTTTGGCATCATTGTTACTTTCAATCTTTTTCCTGTATGCGTTTGTATTTTTCACCAGAAAAAACAAGTCAGTTAAGTTTAATACCATTATTATGTTTTTTGCTTTGGGAATAGTCTTTTTGGTGTTGGTCGCTGATGATATTAATTATCTGATGAAAATTCTTGGGCAGGATTCTGAAGATAGTGTGGAGTTTGTTGTGGATTCTGCTAAGGGACGAATGCTTGCTGTCAATCAGTTTTTCGACAACATCGGCAAATATTGGTTCTCAGGAGTTGGACCTGGGGCTTATCAGGTATTCTTCGTTAATCATCGAACTGTAGAGCAAGTTGCCTATTTTGATCATGCCCATAACGATTATATTGAATTTGTAACTGAATATGGATTGTTTAGTTTGATACTTTTAGCAATTGTAGCTGTTTTCCTTTATCGGATATTTATGTTTATATTCCGAAGCGAAAGCCGTTTTTATCGGATTGTTGGAATATGTTGTATCTCATCAATTATCTATATGCTTTCACACGGAACGATGGACTTTAATGGTCGAATTCCGGCAAATGTTTTTGCAATAATTGTTGTGATTTCCACAATTTATGGAAGAATTGTTATGTCAAAGATTAAAAACTAAGAAAAATATATAAAAAAGGTTATTTTTTTTTCTTTCATGTTATATTGTACAAGGTGGGAATCCTTGTTTTTTTACAATAAGTGAGAATAAGGGTTGAAATTGAATGATAGGGGCAAGGTTGTCTTATGAATAATTATAAAAAAATAGTTTTATTGCTTTCAATTGGTTTGTCTGCAAATTTATATGCTCAACAAGAAGGAATCCAGATGGGTTCGTTTACACTTTTTCCGACGGTAGGATTAAGTTATGGTCATGATGACAACGTATATTACGGAAGGGGTGAAGATAAATTAAGTTCAAATTACTATGTTTTTTCACCAGGAATTCGTTTAGAAACAGAAGGTGAGAAAACCAATTTTCTGGCCCAGTACAATTATGACAGAACTGTTTTTAATGCGGACTCAAATTACAATTTTGAAATGCATCACTTTTTGGCGGGCCTTGGTCATAACGCATCAAGTCGGACAAGGTTTGATTTAACGGCTGAGTATTATGATGGCACAGACAGAATTGGAACGGCGAATCAGCAAGGTTTGCTTTTGAATTTGGGGTTGGATCCTGATGAATGGCATTCTTTTGGCGTTGGTGGAAAGTGGCATTATGGTGGTGTTGGTGCTAAAGGTTCAATTGATGTTGAGCTTGGAATGATTGATCGTGAATATGATAATAATCGTGAATATACTGCGACAAGAGATCGTGAAACTCGTTATTTAGGTGCAACCTACACTCATCAAATTTCTCCAAAAACAAATTACTTACTACAAGCCAAATATGCAGATATTGATTATGATATTGCAACATTGGATAACGAAGAGACTCGTTTAATGCTTGGTGCTGAATGGAATGTGACCGGTAAAACGACAGCTCGAGCATTGGTAGGATATTTATCAAAAGATTTTAAAGAACCTGCTCATAATGATTTTTCCGGAGTAGCTGTTGAGGCCGGTGTGACTTGGAGTCCAAGAAGTTACTCTGTTTTTGACTTGACATTGGCTCGCGAAACAGATGAAACAAACGGCAATGGTTCTTATGTATTAAGGAATTCAGCGGATTTGGGATGGACTCATTATTGGGTGGATCGTTTCAGCACAACTGCAAATATTGGTTATTCGGATGAAAAGTACAAAGGCAGTTTGAGAGATGATAGTCTGAACTATTATGGTTTATCTGCAAAATATCAGTTCTCAGATTGGTTAATGTCAGGATTGGGATACAGACATTCAGATAGAAGCTCGTCATTGGAAGACTTTGAATATAAAGATAATTCTATACTTTTCACACTGGAATTATCGAAGTAGTTTAATGGCTTTATCGGTTTCTAAACACTTTCTTAAACTGATATGTTTGACGCTTGTGTTGTCCTCAATTCAGGTTTTTGCGTACAATATTTCGTCAGGCGATGTGTTGCATTTGGAGGTGTTTGGCGAACCCGATCTCAATTTGGATGTAACGGTAGATAGCTCAGGATTTATCGAATATCCTTTTGCAGGAAGAGTCTCTGTCGAGGGTAAGGAGGTTGGTGATATTAAAGGTGAGATAGTTGCTTTATTAAAGGATGGTTATTTTATAAATCCTCAGGTGACTGTTGTCGTCAAAGAGTTTAAGCCTTTCTTTATTCAGGGAGAGGTAAAATCACCTGGCTCTTATCCCTTCGAACCTGGCTTGACAGTTAGAAAAGCAGTTGCATTAGCAGGTGGGTTCACTGAACGTGCCAATAAAAAGAAAATATATATCACTGAAGCAGGAGAAGATGAAAGTTCTGAGAGAAAGATTTCCCTCGATGAAAGCATAGCTTCAGGTGATATTATTATTGTCAAAGAAAGTTTTTTCTGATTTTCTTTAAGTTTTATCAATTCGGAATGGTTTAATATGCAACAACAGGATCGTTATAACGATGTTGAAAATAAAGCTCTTGATTTAAAGAGCTTTTTGTCATTAGCAAGAAAACATTGGATTGTTATTTTTTCATTCATTCTATTATCTTCATTATTTGCTTTTTATTGGGCGATAAAAGCTAAACCTGTTTATCAATCCAGTTCCAGTTTGTTAATTGAAAGGCCGGCAAAAATGGCTTCTTTGGACCAAATATTTGGTTTAATGGGAATGGACAGGGAGTTTTATCCAAATCAGGTTTATGTTTTAAGATCAATTCCTGTTGCTAAACGAGTTGTTGAAAGAATTGGGGTTGAAAAATTTATTCCCAAAAAACATGAATTAAAATGGTATGAAAAATTGCTCCCGGGATATGAGGTTAAAGACTATTCGGATAATACCAAGGAAGAATTATTCGAAATGGCAATGGCAAACATTGGCAGCACCATGAGTGTCGATCAGGCAAAAGGTAGTGGTGTATTTACTATTTCATTTGATGATTACGACCCGTTTTTGGCAACTTTAAAAGCGAATGCCTTAGCGGAATCCTATATTGAAGAAGTCATTGAATCCAATATCAATGCCAAACAGAGAACCGGTGAAAGTATTTCCAAACAATTACCCGAACTTGAAAAAAAGGTTGAAGTTTCTGAGCAGGCATTAAGGGAGTTTCAAAATAAGCATAAAATTTTCTTACCGGAAACCGGTGATGATTTGGCAGTTCAAGAGTTGAGTGATAAGAATGCTCGAATCACAGAGTTAAAAAGGCAGAAACTCAATTTGGAGGCAGTTTATCGTCGAGTTAAAAGCGTTGGAAATGACCCGGTTAATTTGGCAAGAGTTCCGGATATTTTGGAGAAATCAGAGGTTATCAACCAGAAATCCAAATATGCTTCAGCAGTTTCTGAAGTTTCAGAGCTTGGTTTGGTTTATGGTCCGAAACATCCAAAGATGAAACGAGCGATTGAAGCGCGAAAACTGGCAGAAAGAGAGTATTATTCTATTTTACAAACAACAGCTGATTTGTTGGTCGCTGATTATGAATCAATTGCGAAAGAAATCGAATTTGAAGAGTCCGCTTTGTCATCTATAAAAGGCGAAATTTCAACAAGTAATGAATTGGCATTTGAGTATGATGCGCTCAAGCGAGATTATGAATATAACAAACAAATTTACGCGGCATTCTTGAAACAGTCAAAAGAAACTGATGCGGTAAAAACAGCTTCTGTGCAAACGATTAATGCCAGAGTTTTGAATAAGGCAGTTGTTCCGAAAGGGCCATACAAACCCAACAAAAAAATTATTTTGGCTATCGGAATGTTTATAGGTATTGTATTGGGTGTTTTGGCAGCATTCTTGTTGGAGCATTTTGATAATACTTTTCGATCAAGCGATGAAGTGGAAAAGAAACTTGGGGTTCCTGTTATTGGAATGTTGCCTAATATTATCGAGAAAAAGGATGAAGTTTCGCCGGCATTACAATTTGTTGAATCAACAAAATCGGCATTTTCGGAATCTATCCGTACTTTGAGGACGGGTGTATTATTATCATTGCCTGATAAAACTAATAAGTCTATTCTTGTGACCTCAACCGTACCAAGTGAGGGGAAAACCACAATAGCAATGAATCTGGCTCACTCGTTGTCACATTTAGGTGATGCGATATTGGTTGAAGCTGATTTACGTAGACCTATGGTGAAGAAAAATATGGGGGGCAAGAATGCTAAGGGTTTGTCCTCATTTATTTCGGGTGAATCCGGTTTTTCCGAAAGTATCACCGTTGATGCTCGCTCAAAGAATCTGCATATACTTTCATCAGGAATGATTCCACCAAATCCACTAGAGTTGCTATCTTCTGAAAAATTTGACTTGTTGTTGGCCAAATTAAAAGAGCGTTATAAATTTGTAATCATTGACTGTGCTCCTGTAATGGCAGTGAGTGATGCCTTGGTATTATCCCAAAAAGTGGATGGAGTGTTATTTGTAATTAAGCATGAATCAACACCATCGCAACTTATTGAAAGTGCAATTACCCGCTTAAAAAGAGTTTCTGCTAAAATTATTGGTGTTTCTTTGAACCGTTTAAAAACCAATAAAGCAAGATATGGCAGATATTATAAGTATGAAGGAAATTATTACGGACATTATGGATATCATAAATCCCCTGGTAGTAAAAAATAAACAATTTAATTATCTCTGAGGACTGGAGTATATGATTTTTAGTAAACAAAAAATTTACTCTATTGTGGTAATTATGGGGCTAATGGTTTGTTTGTATTTTTATTATTCCATATTTAAATCTGCACTGTTATTGGAAGATTTTCGGGTTCAATTCAATAGCAAATATTTCAAAAAGCAAGCGAATATTAGTTTGGAAAGCTTTCAGGTAAAGGATTCCGGGTGGTTTGCTTCGTATGTGATAAACCCTGCAATGACTGAGTTACAGTTACGTGCAGATCTATTGGACTCAGGCTCGTCAGAGCAATTGATTAATCTTACAGAAGAGTATTTAGGCCTTTTATCCATAAGACCATCCTGGCCATATTATTTCTCTGGTATGTTACAAGCGGAAGCAATTCAAACTAACAATTTTTCATATAATTTTGACAATGCAATAAGATACGGACCTCATGAAAAACAAGTTGTATCTAGCATTGCAGAGAGTTTGTTTTATAATTGGGACAATCTCAATAAAGAGTCAAAAGTAATAGCTTTAAACTATTTAAGTAATCAATCAGAGTTTATAAAATCATTGGCTATAGGTATTTCTGCAAAATTTGCTAGGGTATATGAGTTTTGTGATTTTCTTTACGATAAAACTCATGTACAATCCGCGACCTGCAAAATTAATTACTGGCAACCACTTGCCGATTGATTGTCTTTCAAAGATTGTCAACAGCACATAAATTTGCAGATATCTTTTCATGTTTTAGCATTAAAGGATGTAATTATAAAAAAAATACAGATTAACATTGACAAGGTATATGTTTTTTTGCAAAATGCCTTGCTTTGTTTGAGCCGGAGGGATACCCAAGCGGCCAACGGGGGCAGACTGTAAATCTGCTGTCTCTGACTTCGGAGGTTCGAATCCTCCTCCCTCCACCATATTAAAAGTGCCTTAGCGGGTGTAGTTCAATGGTAGAACTTCAGCCTTCCAAGCTGATCGCGTGGGTTCGATTCCCATCACCCGCTCCAGATATGAACTGCCCATATAGCTCAGTCGGTAGA
>JAGRJP010000218.1 GCA_020442665.1 Lysobacterales bacterium | reverse complement strand
AGATTGAAGAATCCGGATACGAACACCAAGTGGATGCACCTGATTTACCGAAACCTGATGAGTTGGATGAAAAACCGTTTCTAACTGCCAAACAAATGCAAAGTCTCACTCCAAGAATGCGTCGTTTGATGACGACTCAAGGACCGTTTGAATTTCGGTTTGCTGATGATATTGATCCTTTTGACCTGAATGCCAATGAGCCCATTCGTCAAATTTGGTTTAGAGCTCGAACTGAAGTTCCTATGAATCAAGCATTACACCGTCAACTGATGGCATTTGTCTCGGACTTTCATCTGGTTGCAACATCAACTTTCCCTCATCCGGTTTCATACCTTGATCCGACTCTGCAAATTGCCAGTCTCGATCATGCGATGTGGTTTCACCATGATTTGAATGTCAATGATTGGTTGTTATATGATTGTTTCAGCCCTGTTGCTAGTGAGGCACGAGGATTTGCACAAGGGCGAGTTTTTACTCTGGATGGAAAGTTAGTTGCACACACATCTCAACAGGGATTGATACGCCAACGTGATAAAGCGAGAGATGGTTTTAAAAAACAAGACTAATCATTTAACCTTAAAATCTATAACTCAGAAAGATTTATCTCCATAAAGACACTGTTTGAATCTTTTTTGTAATTTGCAAAAGGTTCGCAAATTTTAAATCCGTGTTTTTGATAAAGTTTTCTTGCAGGAGCAAAAAAATCCATTGAACCGGTTTCCAATTTGAGAGAATTGTAACCACGAGTTTTTGAAATTTCGAAGATATATTCCAACAGTTTTGAACCAACACCTCGACCTCTGCTAGCTCGACTGACACGCATTGATTTAATCTCACCTGTGAGTTCATCCAACTCTTTCAATGCTGCACAACCAACCAATTGATTATTATCATAACACGACCAAAAAGTAATCTCAGGCAATTTAAGTCCTTGCAAATCCAATGCATGTTTACTTTCCGGAGGAGATACCGATTTCATATCTTCAATATGCTCCTCCAGAAACGAAATAATTTCTTCGCTTACTAGCTCGTCAATTTTAATAATCATAACAGCGCAATATCCAATTATTCAAATCCATTTTCAAATATGAGATCGCTACATTCCATAATCTGTTCGGGACTAATTATGACATGAAAAGCGGCATTGACCGGCATTGCTGATAAATTTTGGTTATAAATTGCCCATTGACTGCTTCCCGGGATATAGACAACTCCAATTGGAGAGTTATTAAACACGCCTTGAGATGCACTCTGTGTTACTTGAATCTGAGCACATGTGACTCCTTCCAATAACGGGTTATCAAGAAGAGTGTAATGTGCAACTGTATTTTTTGCATTTGCAATATGTTCCCATGCACTTTTACTTTTATCCTGAAAAAAAACATTAAAGCTGGAATTGGTTGGAAGACTCATTAAATCAAAATTGGCAATTCTCCAATTCGGTGCTGAATATAAGACACCCACAGGATGTGGGTTATAAGTACCAATCCAGTGTTGAGTCACCATCAGGATTTTATTTATATTATTATTCAATCCAGAATTATTCAAAGAGGTAGTATTTGCTCCTGATGTTGAAACAGTATGCTGAAAAACATCACTGATAGCATTGTTTTTCCAAATATTAAATGCTGCACTGAAATTAATAACCACTGCAGTTTCCTGATTAAAAACCCGCCACAATCCGTTTGCGTAATAAACTCCTTCATTAGCGTTATTATTAACTCCTCCTGTTCCATTTGGGTTATTATTTGATGTGACATGTAAATCAATAACATTTGAATCGCCGTTGAGTTCGGGATTATCAAGGTTTGTTATATGCGTTCCGCTTCCTGTATGTCTGTGAACATAGTTCACTTCTCCTCTTTCATAGGCTCCTATATCAACATCAACTCCACTTGTACCGTATTTGATTCTATAAGAACCATCAGCATCAACTAGTGGTACATCTCCAATAAGAGGAAGAACTGCAAAAGAATTTCCCGCTCCGTCAGCCGGAGAATTTGATCTCAATCTAGGATTGGTCATACTAACAATTTCTGGATTAGAAGTTATATCACTCGCTGACGGAGTATAAGAATTGCTAGCGTTTTGATAAATCAAATTATAGCTATTAGACACCGCTCCACCTCCTGACAAATTTAATCCTGTTGCACAATGGGCAATGAGATTATTAATAACAGTTGAGGTCATTGAGCCACCATTTTCTTCCAGATGAATACCATCCCAACCTTCTATAACAGTATTGTTCAAAATTCTGAAAGATGAAGTCCCGGCATCGTTTACAATGTGAATCCCTGACGGCGTGTATAAATCATACTCTCTCAAAAAAGCATTACTAAAAATGTCAATATCCATAGTTCCACCACTAGAACTATTTATATACAAACCTCCGCCATAGGCTCCGAACACCTCATTTCCTACAACATTCAAATCAATACTGGCATTAGTACTGTCAAGAACTGCTATACCTTTGGGTGCAATACCTCTGGCATGAATGGTATTGTTATAGATTTCACCGGTAATATTTCCAACTTCACCTCCTTGTTTATCAACAATGATACCGCCATAGATATGTGGTGGTAAATCACCCACTGCATGAATTCCCGCATCAATATTGACTCTATTATAATTGACATGGAGCTGCAAGCTAGCGTTTGAACCTCCCAAAACCTGGATTCCGGGGTCAAAGTCGCTAGGATTGCTAAGGATAGTGTTATTCAAAATATTCAGAGTATTGTTAGTACCGA
>JAGRJP010000217.1:5345-5994 GCA_020442665.1 Lysobacterales bacterium | reverse complement strand
CGGGTCTTTCCAATATGTAATCGCAAAGTTTATAAGGCTCTTGGAAAGAATCCCTCACCTGAAGTTTTACTGGATTATAAGCTGCATCATGATGATTTTTCACCGGAAGATTGGGATATGTGGTTTACTGAGGCCGGACTTTCCCAACACGATCCTATAAAAGGAACTCGTTACAGCCATACTGTGATGATGCTAGAGGCGATAGAAAACAGCGAGGGCTTTGCTTTAGGTCGAACCACGTTGGTCATTGATGATTTAAAAAGAAAATTGTTTTTTGCTCCATTTAATATCAGTATCAAAAGTGATTATGCCTATTACTTTGTTTGTCCCAAAGGAAACGAAACCCTACCCAAAATAGCTGCTTTTAAGAAATGGTTATTTGACGAAGCGGAAGCCAGTATGCAATATGCCGAAGAAATATTCTCAGGGAGTCATCAGAAATAAAAAAGCCGATACAAGAAAACGTTAACCCCTAAAACTTATATCGGCTTCACCCTTTTTATTGATTGATATAATGTGAAATACAATCTTTTGCCTAAAAACCAGGAGTAATGATAAATATAAAGAGACTAAATCTAATTTCTAAGCGATTTTAATTATACTCAAATTTCGAGTTGTTTTATAATGTGTGTACAATAATGTGCACACT